>CAYWKR010000089.1:0-7313 GCA_964458785.1 uncultured Bifidobacterium sp.
AATACTCATCCGGTTCATCATTTTAGTCATTCCCTGTTCATGATATTTAATACATCCAGCTGTAAATGAATATAAAAAGGAAATACACAAGGCAATGGAGAAGAGAAATAAAATCCTTTGGATATCTTTAGTTAGGAATCGCCCCAGGGTGCTAAACAAAAGTGGAAGTATCAGGAAACTTAGTTTTACTTCTACCGATTGAAATGCTTCAGGCGAAGGAGGCCAGTGAACACCCGCCAGCTGAATAATAAAAAAGAGCAGGGATCCGGATATAAAAAAATCTTTCCATGACTTTTGAATATCAACGCTTCTGATTTGCAACACAAACAGAAAGAGAATACCCAAAATACCCAGGGCATTCAGTCGCTCGCTGAAACTGAACGACAGGGCCGTAGCCGCAAACACCATCCATCGGATTTTTTCCAGTTGCTCCTTGCTGAACATATCCCGACGAAGATAGTCAGGACGCGGTTTATATTTGCCTTATGCTTATACAGATACACCCTGCCAATCCCGATGTTCGAAAAATTAAACAGGTGGTGGAATGCCTGCTGTCGGGTGGTGTAATTGTGTATCCCACCGATACCATTTACGGATTAGGTTGCAGTATTAATCATCCGCAAGCCATTGAACGAATTTGCAGAATCAAACATATACAACCTGAAAAGGCTTTACTCTCGTTTATGTGTCTGGACCTGAGTCACCTGAGTGAATACACGAAATCGATTGATACTCCCCTGTACCGTTTCCTGAAACAGTATACCCCCGGACCGTTCACATTTATTCTTCCTTCCAGCAAAAAATCGCCCCGCATTTTACGTACCCGGAAAGACACCGTAGGTATTCGCGTCCCCGATCATTCGGTATGCCGTGCCATTTTACAGGAAATCGACAGTCCGGTGTTAAGTACGTCGCTGCCATACGACGACGACGATATTCCCTTTACCGATGCTGAATACATCGAAGAGCGTTTCGGCAAACAGGTCGATCTGGTTATCGATGCCGGTCCGGTCGGGGTTATTCCTTCCACGATAGTGGATTGTACCCATCAACCGGTGGAAGTAATCCGGCAGGGAGAGGGAATCATTGACCTATAGCCTTCAGGAAATAATTCTTCAATTCGTTTATCTTCGCCCCCGTTATGCTCGACAAGTTAGAGGCTATCAAAGGCCGCTTCGATTCAATTTCCGTTTCATTAACCAACCCTGAGGTCGTCAGCGATCAGAAACGTTTTTCGCAATTGAGTCGTGAGTACAAAAAACTGGAGAAAATAGTGGACGTGTATCGCCAGTATAAAAACTGTCTCGATACCCTGGCCTTTGGCAAGGAGGTGTTGGAGAATGAAAGTGATGAAGAACTTCGCGATATGGCCAAGGAAGATCTGGCGAATACCGAAACACAACGAGAAGAACTGGAAGAGAAGATACGACAACTCCTGATTCCAAAAGATCCGCAGGATGAGAAAGATGCCGTGATGGAAATCAGGGCCGGTACCGGAGGAGATGAAGCCTGTTTGTTTGCCGGTGATCTGATGCGTATGTATATGCGATATGCCGAATCGAAAGGCTGGAAGGTGAGTCTGGTCGATGAAAATGAAGGAACAGCCGGTGGCTTTAAAGAAGTGATCCTGGAGATTAATGGCGAAGATGTATATGGCACCTTAAAGTATGAAAGTGGCGTACACCGGGTACAGCGTGTACCGGCAACCGAAGCCAGTGGTCGTGTACACACTTCTGCCGCTACCGTAGCCGTTATGCCTGAAGCGGATGAGATCGATTTTGAATTGAAAGAATCGGATCTGAAAATGGAAACAGCAAGAAGCGGAGGTTCTGGCGGACAGAATGTAAACAAAGTAGAAACCAAGGTGATACTCACGCACGTTCCCACCGGAACTGTAGTGACCTGCCAAACCGAACGTACTCAATTAGGCAATCGCGAAAAAGCTACTGCCATGATGCGTACTAAATTGTATGAAGAACAGGTTCGGAAACATGAAGAAGCCATTTCGCAAAACCGGAAAACTCTTGTGAGTACCGGAGACCGTTCGGCAAAAATCAGAACCTATAACTGGCCTCAGGGACGAATCACCGATCACCGCATTAATAAAACCATTTATTCACTTGATAGTTTCGTGAACGGCGATATACAGGATATGCTCGACTCCCTGCAGTTTGCCGAGAATGCCGAAAAAATGAAAGCCGGCGAAACCATCTGATAAAAATTATATCATGGCTTGTATTCTTCCTGTCAAGGGAATAGAACCTCAGATTCCCGATTCTTGTTTTCTGGCTCCCAACGCTACTGTTGTAGGTGATGTAATTATGGGCGAAGAATGTAGTGTATGGTTTAATGCTGTCATCCGCGGCGATGTAAACAGCATACGTATGGGCCGGCAGGTGAATGTACAGGATGGTGCCTGTATACATTGTACCTACGAAAAAACGAAAACCATAATTGGCGATCGGGTATCTATTGGTCATAATGCCATAGTACACGGCTGCACCATCGACGATCATGTACTGATTGGCATGGGAGCCATAGTAATGGATCATGTTCATATCGGATCCAATACCATTATTGCAGCCGGTGCAGTGGTTTTGGAAAACACCCAATGTGAAAGCGGAAGTATCTATGCCGGTGTTCCAGCTAAGAAAGTAAAAGACATTTCAGAAGAACTGCTCCATGGAGAAATTCACCGGATTGCAGGAAACTACAACATGTATAGTTCCTGGTTTAAATAGTTGTACCAACACACGCTATTCACCGATTTCTCCTCCCTTTATACCTGAATCGCCAACCGGTCGATTATATTAGCGATTCAATAAATTGCCATGAAATCGACACCAAGGCTTCACCTGTTATTCAATACCTTGATTGCTTTTTTAGCTTTCATTGTTTTCACTTCGGCTTCTTCTGGCGGACGGTCTCCTTATGTAAAAATTTCTGATGCCTCACAAGCCATTACCGAGATTCGCAATTTTGCATTAAATCCACTCCCTAACCGGATCCGTTTCGCCAATGCCTATACACTGAACCTGCCAGCACTGAACCGCTATCGGAGCGACTATCAGGGCAAGGCCATTTTAATCACCAATGCCTTATACAATGCTTCCCTGCAGGGTGGAAATAATGCCATCTTTCTGGTCACCTTATTCGATGCGAATAATGTAGCCATAGTGAATAATGATGTAATGATGATGAATGCAGCCAATTTATGTCCACCGAATTGTGATCTGGCCATCACCAATGGTCCGCCGCAATTAGCCAATGGACGCCTCTCGTTGAATCAGCAAACGGCCGCTCAGTATAAATCCAATTATGTTTCGAACAGTTCTGCTGAAAATTCATTTGACGGGGCCCGCTCGGTATATATTCCTGCCAATGTAATCGATAATATTATTGCATCCGGAGCCAGTGGCATCCGGGTGTATCATGCAATAGATAATGGCAATCAGCAGCGATGTGTATACGTATGTGGCCTGAATGCCAATGGAGAAATGATCAGCAATAGTTTTTATAAAGGGGATGCCTCAAATTTATGTCCCCCCAACTGTGACTGATTGATCGGAAAATTTTTGTCATAGCTGTTCCATATAAGCGAATAGTTGTATCTTGTTTCAACTGTTCACTTTATAAAACGACTCCTATGAAAGTGGTTGTTTACTTTTCGTATTTTCTGTCCATGCTTCTTTCCCAACAAGCTATGGCACAAGGTGGTTTGTGGGCTCAGATGCATGGCAGTGCCGGTTCCGGTGCCTTAGGTTGGTATGGTACCAAAGGGGTACCCGATGTATTGAATACACCTTCGGGTCGTTATCAGGGTGCCTTCTGGACCGATAAGCAGGGAAATTTCTGGCTCTTTGGTGGCTTTCATCCCTGGGGATATGCCAACGATTTATGGAAGTATGATGTGCCTTCACAAAAGTGGACCTGGATGAATGGTCCGCAAAGCATCACCGATCAAAATGGAGAATTTGGGGTCAAAGGAATTCCTTCGGCGAATAATTACCCCAGTGCCCGCACGTTTGGACCCAACTGCTGGACCGATACTGCCGGGAACCTCTGGCTCTTTGGCGGGTATGGCTATGGGGCCAATGGTGTTGCCGGTGGCCTGTCGGATTTATGGAAGTATGATATAGGTACCAATATGTGGACCTGGATATGGGGCCCCGATACAGCAGGACAGTCGCCGGTTTTTGGAACCATGGGTATAGCATCTGCATCGAATACACCCGGTAGCCGTGCCGAATGTAAATCGGGATGGGTGGATGCCCAGAATAACCTGTGGATGTTTGGTGGACAGGATGGTGCCACAGCCACAGCCGGTATTAATGTCCGGAATGATGTTTGGAAATATAATATCGCTACCAACCAATGGACCTGGATGAAAGGTTCGCAGGCGCTGAACAATGGTGGCACCTATGGTACCAAAGGTGTGGAAGCAGCCGCCAACAATCCCCCGGCCCGTTTATCGTTTACGAAATGGAAAGGCAAGGATGGAAATTTTTATCTCTTTGCCGGTGGAAATAATTCAAACTCCAGAAATGACTTGTGGCGTTTTAATCCATTCACTACAAATTGGACCTGGATTTCGGGGGCTAAAACACCGGGAAGTAACGGGAATTATAATGCCACCTGTCATCCCGAAGAACTGGAGTTTCCTGCCGCCCGTATCGAAAATCAAACCGTAGCAACCACCACCTGTACCGAAGTATTCTGGAGTTTCGGAGGTTTTAAAACCATACAAAATACCGAGTCGTACTACGATTTGTGGTTATACAATTTAACCACAAATAAATGGACCTGGGTGAGCGGAAATAATAATACCAACTTCGCCGGTAATTACGGCCCCCTGTATATTCCTGCTCCCGGAAATATGATTGGTTCCCGGGGCGGTGTGGCTATCTGGTCAGACAAGCAAAACAATTTATGGATATTTGGTGGCCTCACGTACGACAGCACCATCAGTGCCTTAGGATTGAAAAATGACCTTTGGAAATTTGTTCCTGATACTACCTGTTTCGATGCCAGTCTGAATTCGACACTGGTACTGGAATTACCATTAGATACCATCATGTGCACCGGTGACACCCTGGCATGGGATGTACCCGCTTTATCGGTTTTAGATATTCAACCCATGACCGGTGTTCAGTACAATACCGACTCTACAAAAATCTGGTTCACCCCCGGACAAACCACTACGTATACCGTGTATGGTCACGAGAAGGGTGATTGTCCCGGAAGAGACACTATTCAGTTTACCATTGTGGTGCTGCCCTATCCAAAAGCCGGGTTCGATCTTACCCCGCCGGTTTCCTTCCTTACAGATCCTTTATTCACACTCACAAATACATCAACCGATGCTGTGAGTTACGAGTGGAAATATATGGGTTCCGTGTTTTCAACAGCCACCGATGCCACCTATACCGTGAGTGATAGTGGTACCCATTGTTTTACGCTGATAGCCTACAATGCCGAAGGATGCAGTGATAGTATTACCCATTGCGGAGTAAAAAATATTCCGGATAAAATTTTTCTGCCTAATGTATTCTCTCCCAATGGCGATCAGAAAAATGAAGTACTGAAAATTATTGCCAACAATATCGAACTGGTTACATTCAGGATCTACGACCGGTTCGGCGAACAGGTCTTTATTACCAACGATATCCGTCAGGGTTGGGATGGAACCTTTCGCGGACAGGATGCCGAGCAGGGAACCTACTATTATTACATCGAATACAAAGCATACGGAAAAAAGAAGATGCTGAAAGGGGATGTGATTTTATTGCGATAAAAAAAACAGCGACTCTTTGCTGAATCGCTGTTCTGATTTTAATTCAGAAAAATCTGATAGTACCAATGTATGTACTCAGTGTTTCCGGTTCGATGGCAACTCGCCGCACATCTCTTCCGGTTTTACCCAGGCATCAAATTCCTTTTCGGTTAAATAACCCAGTTTCAATGCCATCTCTTTCAGTGTACTTCCTTCCTTATGGGCTTTCTGGGCAATTTCGGCGGCCTTGTAATAGCCGATTTTAGTATTCAAGGCTGTTACCAGCATCAACGAATTGTCGACATGTTTTTTGATATTGGCTTTGATAGGTTCAATTCCTTCGGCACATTTATCGTTAAATGAAACACACCCTTCGCCTATCAGTCGTGCACTGTGCAGGAAATTATAAATCATCATGGGTTTAAACACATTCAATTCAAAATGGCCCATGCTTCCACCAATATTAATGGCTACATCATTTCCCATTACCTGCGCTGCAATCATGGTTAGTGCTTCGCATTGAGTAGGATTTACTTTACCCGGCATGATACTGCTTCCGGGTTCATTATCAGGAATAAAGATTTCACCAATACCACTTCGGGGGCCGGAAGAAAGCATACGAATATCGTTGGCTATTTTCATTAATGAAACAGCAATGGTTTTCAGGGCTCCATGCGCTTCCACAATCGCATCATGGGCTGCCAGCGATTCGAACTTATTTTCGGCACTTACAAACGGGTGCTTTGTTAAACGGGCAATATGCTTGGCTACATTTTTTGCATAGTTCTTCGGTGTATTAATTCCGGTACCCACGGCAGTACCACCCAAGGCTAATTCGCTTAAATGAGAAAGGGTATTACGAATGGCCCGGATACCATGATCGAGCTGTGACACATAGCCACTGAATTCCTGTCCCAGGGTAAGGGGTGTGGCATCCATAAAATGCGTACGGCCAATTTTTACCACCGACATAAACTTACGACTCTTCTTTTCCAGCGTATTTCTCAATTTGGTGATTCCGGGTAAGGTAGTTTCAAGCAACATTTTATATGCTGCTATATGCATGGCCGTCGGGAAGGTATCGTTGCTGCTCTGACTTTTATTGACATCATCATTCGGATGAAGAAATTTATCCTTGTCTTTCAGTTTTCCTCCCTGTAAGATATGTCCGCGATACGCAATCACTTCATTTACATTCATATTGCTTTGGGTTCCGCTTCCGGTTTGCCAAACCACCAACGGAAAAGCATCCTGATGTTTTCCATCCAGAATCTCATCACATACTTTTCCAATCAAATCACATTTTTCTTTACTAAGTACTTTCGCTTCATAGTTGGTAATGGCTGCTGCTTTTTTCAGATAAGCGAACGCCTCGATAATTTCCTTGGGCATCCGGTTGATATCCTGAGCAATTTTAAAATTATCAATCGAGCGTTGGGTTTGCGCTCCATAAATAGCCTGGGCAGGAACCTGAACTTCGCCCATGGTATCCTTTTCAATTCTGTAATTCATATCAATATGTATTCTGTTATTTTTTCTG
>CAYWKR010000090.1:0-7288 GCA_964458785.1 uncultured Bifidobacterium sp.
TTGAACAAAAAGATCTGAAACAATATCCGCAGGGACGATTGGGTGTACACGATGAATATACTTTTCCGGAATTACTTCGAGCACTGGATCAACAACATTCGCCCTTCATGCAATGTTATTTTACCACCAGTACGCATATGCCGTATGATTATGAAAAACGCGATCGCTGGCAAAGTCCTGAAGGAGATCCGGAGAAAAAATACAGCGAATCCATTCATTATTCCGATGCCTGTATGGCTGACTTTTTTCGTTCAGCCTCGTCCCGACCCTGGTATAAGAATACCCTGTTTATAGTGGTGGCTGATCATAGTCATAACACGATACAACAATGGAATCCATCTACCCCAATGCACAGTCATATTCCACTTCTGTTCACTGGCGGGGCCTTGCGTGAAGAATGGAAAGGAAAGCAATGGAATAAAATTGTTTCCCAGCTCGATATACCCAAAACACTCTTGTCGCAAATGCAGGTACCTTCGGATTCATACCACTGGTCGCGGAATATATTTCAGCCCGATATACCCTCTTCGGCATTTTATGTCTTTTTTGGTGGAAGTGGTTATCTTAACGAGCAGGGGTATGCCGCTTCCTATCTTCAAAATCCCCAGCAAATAAGCAGTGATCTGACGGATAGTTTGCTGAAGAATCATCATTTGAAAAAAGCCAGATGTTTTCAGCAACTGGTTTTCGAAACGGTTCGCTCGTTTTAACGGTTGCCATACTTGAATTTAGGCTAAACCCAATACCTGCTGAGAATATCAATGTGCAGTCCTGATCAAAAAAATCATTTGGATTCGGTAATTAATCTCCTTTGTTCAGTTCATATGAAGGCGATTCATAACCGCTTATACCAAACAATTCCCTGTCATTTCGGATGGTTGAGGAAGTTGCATAACGTGCAAAATGGTAGGGGCAATATCGCCCAGTTTACCATTATTTACCTTCCCCTGAAAGGAATCTGAAATAATAAAGAAGGGAACCGGATTCAGCGTGTGGGCTGTGTTCGGTGTTCCGTCTTCGTTGATCATATAATCACTATTTCCATGATCGGCTGTGAGAAATACCACATACCCGTTTTCAAGTGCTTTCTCTACTACCTGCTTTACACAGGCATCCACTGTTTCAACGGCCTTGATCACCGCATTCCACACCCCGGTATGTCCAACCATATCGGCATTGGCATAATTCAAACAAATAAAATCAGCTTCCTGTTTTTCCAGTTCCGGGAGAATAGCCTGTGTTAAATCCCATGCACTCATTTCCGGTTTAAGATCGTAGGTGGCCACATCGCGGGGAGAAGCACAAAGTATTCTTTTTTCACCTTCAAATTCCTTCTCTCTTCCTCCACTAAAGAAGAAGGTTACATGTGGGTACTTTTCTGTTTCTGCAATACGAATCTGCTTTTTTCCATTTTGCTCCAGCACTTCGCCCAGGGTATTTTTCAAATCTTCATTTCTGAACATCACCCGAACGTTTTTAAAATTTTTATCGTATTCCGTCATTGTAACATAATACAACGGCATGGTTTTCATAGGAGGTTCGGCCACGTCGTGTTGGGTTAATACCTCGGTTATTTCACGACAACGGTCGGTACGGAAATTAAAACAAAACACCGCATCCCCTTCCTGAATTCCTTCAAAGGGGGTTCCCGCTTCATGGGTAGCAATAATGGGGTTCAGAAACTCATCGGTAATGCCTTCACTGTATTGTGCTTCTATACTTTTCAATACATCGCTGCTATGTATTCCTTTTCCTTGCGACAGTGCATCGTACGCTATCTTCACCCGTTCCCAACGTTTGTCCCGGTCCATGGCATAATAACGGCCACAAATGGTTGCCAATTGATGTTTATGTTCTCCAAGCGCCTCCAGTAAGCGGGCGATAAAAGCGTGTCCGCTTTTTGGATCGGTATCGCGACCATCGGTAAAGGCATGAATTTTAATTCGATGAACACCTGCCTGATCCAGAATAAGAAGCATGTTCAGGAGATGATCGATATGAGAATGTACTCCTCCGTCACTAACCAACCCCATCAGATGCAGGGTTTTATTGTTCTTCTTTACATAGCTGCACAAAGCCTGAAATTCTTCATTTGATTCGAATGCACCTGATTGCAGAGCCAGGGTTATCCGTTGCAATTCCTGATACACAATTCGTCCGGCGCCAATATTTAAATGACCCACCTCACTGTTTCCCATTTGTCCTTCGGGTAAACCAACGGCTTCACCACAGGTAATTAATTCGGCATGCGGATACTTCGAATACAGGGAACGGGTAAAAGGTACTTCGGCTTGTTGTATGGCATCGGAGGCAGCTACTTTTCCATGGCCCCAACCATCCATGATGATCAGGATACTCTTTTTTGACATATTTACAAAATTAGTGTAATATTTGCAGTTGCCGTAAGGGGTGAACTGTTTGAAACTGCAGCTGAGCAAATATGGAATGGTCTTTTTGCAGAAGCTGTTTCTGCCGGTTTTTTTAGTGCTTATTTCTTCCCTCTTTCTTTTTTCACAAGGTGCTTTTCCACAAACCACCGAGGCTATCCGAAAAGGGAATGCACATGAACTGGCCCGGCATTTCGATCAGCAAATTGATCTCACTTTTTCGGATGTCAGTAATACCTACAGCAGCCGGCAGGCGGAAGTTATTCTTCAGAAATTTTTCAGTAAAATAGAACCTTCATTCTTCTCTCATTTACAGCAGGGGACTTCGATGGCGAACAATACCCGATTTGTTTTAGGAAACCTGCACAGCAGCAACGGCGTATATAAAGTGTATTTGTTTTTTATACAAAAAAACGGGCGCTATGTATTACGTGAACTCCGTTTCGAAAAATAAATACTTCCATGCAGCCTTGCTTATTTTTGCGCCATGCAGTTTGAAGAATTTATACAATTTGCACTCGACGAAGATATCAGGGAAGGTGATCACAGTACCTTAGCCTGTATTCCGGCCGACGCGCGGGGACGGGCCGTATTAAAAGTAAAAGAAGCAGGTATACTGGCGGGCGTAGATGTAGCCGTTCGTATTTTTCACTATATAGAACCTGATGTGCAACTGAAACTATTTTGTACCGATGGTCAACAGGTGAATATTGGCGATACCGCTTTTGAAGTGGAAGCCCATGTACATACCCTTCTCAAAGCAGAACGGCTGGTATTGAATACTATGCAGCGAATGAGTGGTATTGCATCGTTGACAAAACAGTATGTTGAAAAAATAAAAGACTTTCCCTGCCGTATTCTCGATACCAGGAAAACAACACCCAATTTCAGATGGTTCGAAAAAGAGGCGGTGCGCATCGGTGGCGGTCACAATCATCGTTTTGGATTATTTGATATGATTATGTTGAAAGACAATCATATTGATTTTTGCGGCGGTATTACAGAAGCCATTAAACGTACCCGGCAATACCTGGATAATAAGCATCTGGATTTGCGTATTGAAGTAGAGACCCGGAATCTGGAAGAAGTGAATGAAGTACTTCAGTGTGGGGGCGTGCATCGGATCATGTTGGATAATTTTACACCTTCCGATATGAAAGTAGCCGTACAACGCATTGCCAGCCAATTCGAAACAGAAGCCAGCGGGGGTATTACTATCGATTCTGTCCGAAAGTATGCTGAAACCGGTGTGCAGTTTATTTCGGTAGGTGCCATGATTCATCATGCTGTAAGTATGGATTTAAGTCTGAAAGCCATTCGCCATTAATACCATGCATACCCGAATGAGAGTAATTGTGAATAGCCGGATGGGAGCCGTACGTATGCGGAAAATAAAAGATGCCCTGGCTTTACATTTCATTGATGAAGCACCGGAAATTTGTTACACCCGGTATGGAGGACATGCCCGTGTATTGGCCCGGGAAGCAGTTCAGCAACAAATTCCATGTATAGTAGCGGCCGGTGGCGATGGAACCCTGAATGAAGTTATGCAGGAAATGGCCTATAGTTCTTCGGTGATGGGAATTATTCCAACCGGATCGGGTAATGGGTTGGCAAGGCATTGCGGAATTCCATTGGATATTCAACAGGCGGTAGCGCTGCTGAAAGAAGGGAAAGCCATGACCATCGATCTGGGTATGGCGAATTCGGTATACTTTATGAGCAATGCCGGCATTGGCTTTGATGCGAAAGTGTGTTACGATATTGCGGAGAGCCGGTATCGTGGCCTGAAAATGTATGTGATAGAAGTGCTGCGAAATTACCTTCGCTATAAAGCAGAAAAATATACCCTGCGTGTCGACGGACAGGTTTATGAAGAAAAGGCCTTTTTAATTAATGTAGCCAATGGTCGTGAATTCGGCTATGGGTTTGAAATTGCCCCCGAAGCCAGTATGCAGGATGGTCAATTAGATATGATCGTACTTCGCAATGGAAGTCCGGGTGCGGCCTTGCGTTTCATTCGTGATGCTGTTCGCAAAAAAACACATCAAAACCGCGATTGCCTTTATCTTCGGGCCCGCGACATTCAAATCGTTTCAGAAAACATTCCCTGTTTTCAAACCGATGGGGATGCACATATTTGCGATCATCACCGCATTCATTTTCAAATCAGGGAAAAAGCCCTGAACATTTTAGTACATGCTGACATAAAAACACTGTAAACATGAGCAGGCATAAAAAATACGAAGGTGGTATGGTGTATTCTACGCACCCAGGCCTCGTTCAGGAAAGTCAGGAGGAAGAACGTGAAACCCTTCCGCCTGAAGCACAACAGCTATATGTTCGAACCGACAGTAAACACAGGGCCGGTAAAATAGTTACACTGGTAGAAGGTTTTGTAGGAAGAAGTGCCGACCTGGATACCCTGGGGAAACAATTAAAAATAAAATGCGGGTCCGGAGGAAGTGTTAAGGATGGACAGATTATACTGCAGGGCGACTATAAACAAAAGGTGGTGTTGTGGTTACAACAAATGAAATACCGGGTGAAAGGATAAAACTATGAAACTGCATTTTTCTACCCGTATACCATTATTCTGTTTGGGAATTTTCCTCCTGATTACGTCGTGCAGGGAAAAAAAATTTGATGGCGATTCCATTACCAATTATCCCGATATCAATATGATCTTCCGGGAGTACCTGAAACCTTATCAGAAAAGTCCGTACACGTTTCAGTATATAGAAAATAAAAACGGTAAAATAGACAGCTCCTGGAAAAAGGCAGAAGAGGTGGACTGGGCTTCGATTGAAAAACCATTTCGTGCGGCTAATTTGTACAATCCAAAACTGGATGGACATTATATTATCGATGTGATGAACGATACCCTCCGGTCGAAAATGACCTTACTGCTTACGGCCATCGATCCAAAGGCATATACCCGAACCATGAGTATTACCGCTACCAGCAGCAATAATAAAATTCAGACACTCTATGCCGAAACCCGTGATATAGGATTCATTACCAGCAGTGAATATAAATTACTTTATGTGGTCGGAAAGTCGATACAAATACAGGAAATACATAAAACACCCTGGAGTGGAATTCAACACCATGTCCGAACCCTGCGATTTCTGAACTGAAGATTATGACCAGAGAAGAGTTCTCGAAATTATCACAGGGACTTCCGGGCAAACCGGGTATTTATAAATATTTCAACCGCGAGGGTATTATCATTTATGTAGGAAAGGCCAAGAACCTCCGGAAGAGGGTGAGTTCCTATTTTATAAAAAAACATAATTACTATAAAACCGAACGACTGGTTCAGGAAATTCATCAGCTCGAATGTGTATTGGTGGAAAGTGAACAGGATGCCTTGCTCTTAGAAAATGCACTGATCAAGGAATTTCAACCGAAGTACAACCTGATGTTGAAAGACGACAAGAGTTATCCTTATATCGTGATCCGCAATGAAGAGTTTCCCCGGGTGTTTCTTACCCGCCGACTGATCCGTGATGGTTCAGAATACCTGGGGCCATTCACTTCGGTAGAACAGGTTCGGTCGTTGCTGGATCTGATACGACAAACACTTCCGTTGCGTTCATGCAAATTACCGCTCACCCGTAAACGCATACAGGAAGGTCGTTTCAGAGATTGCCTGGAATATCATATCGGGAATTGCAAAGCACCCTGTACCGGCAAACAAAGTTTTGAAGAGTACCGCTGGTATGTGGAACAGGTAAAGGAAATTTTAAAAGGGAAACTGGGTACTATCATTAAAACCTACAAGGATGAAATGCGGCAGCTTGCCGAACAACTGGAATATGAAAAAGCCGAAATTGTAAAGAAACGTATCGAATTTCTTCGCAATTATCAAAGCAGGTCGGTGATTGTAAATCCCAGGCTGGGAGATCTGGATGTATGTTGTATTGTATCCGATGAACATTCGGCATGGGTTCATTATATCATCCTTACACAGGGAAGTATCCGGCAGTCGCATTCGGTGGAAGTGATTAAAAAACTGGATGAACGTGATCAGGATATTTTGCCTCAGATTCTGTTTCAGCTTCGCGAAAAATTTCAAAGCCAGCATGTTCAAATCATCAGTAATATCGAATTCAGTTTCGGTTCAAACAGTCTGGTCAGTGTGCCTCGCGGCGGTGATAAAAAAAAGCTGCTGGAATTGGCAGAACAGAATCTGATCTATTTCATGCGTGAACAAAAACGACAGGCATCCCTTCATTTGCAGGAAAAAACAGATCAGGAACACATTGAACTTTTACATGAAGTAATGCATGATTTGCGTTTGCCTCAATTGCCTCTTCATATCGAATGTTTCGACAACTCAAATTTTCAGGGTGGAGCTCCGGTATCGGCCATGGTTTGTTTTAAAAACGGAATTCCGGATAAAAAGAACTACCGGCATTTTCATATTAAAACCGTGGAAGGAATCGACGACTTTGCCAGTATGGCTGAAACGGTATATCGCCGGTATAAAAGAGTATTGGAGGAGAAACTTCCCCTTCCGCAACTTATTATTATTGATGGCGGAAAAGGCCAGTTGAATGCTGCCCTGGAAAGCCTCCGGAAGTTAGGAATACGAAATCAGGCTACGGTGATAGGACTGGCAAAAAATGTGGAAGAAATCTTCTTCCCCGGCGATCAGCAGGCGCTTCGTTTACCCTACGACAGTGAAACCCTGCACTTCATTACCCGTATCCGCGACGAGGTGCATCGCTTTGGCATTCAGTTTCATCGTAAAACCAGAAGCCGGGGCACTATTAAAAATGACTTAGAAAATATTGAAGGTATAGGACCGCAAACAGCCCTTCAGCTCCTTTCCCATTTTCGTTCAGCAAAGGCTGTAGCCGCAGCTTCCTTACCAGAACTGCAGGCTCAGGTAG
>CAYWKR010000091.1:0-7251 GCA_964458785.1 uncultured Bifidobacterium sp.
CATCCACAGCTTTCCGTGCACCAACCCAATATCCATAGTCATCAATAATCAGTATTCCTTTTTGAATTAGTTTCGGAAAGAGATGATGTAATTCGTGCCGGGTGGATTCGTACCAATCGGTATCCAGGCGCAATAAGGCAATATCGCCGGCCGGACTATGAGCGGGTATGGTATCTTCTACTTTTCCCTGTACAAATTCAATCTGTTGCATAGGATACTGAACGAGCGAGAGATTCTTTTTCACTTCGTCCAGACTGGAATAACACCAAACCGATTCGGCAACCTCTTTGGAAGCACCCTTCAACAGATGATCGGCCGATTGTCCATGAATATCGGCATCTTCCTTTCCGGGTTCACTCATTCCTTCATAGGTATCGTACATCCATATTTTACGATTCATGTCACCGAATTTTTTCAAAGTCAGCGCCATCAGCATTGAACTTCCTCCTTTCCAGACACCACATTCCACAAAGTCGCCCGGTATTTTATTCTGTACCACATATTCCACGGCTTTGTATAATGCATACATCCGTTCAATACTGGTCATAGTATAAGGCTGGCATTGCCGGTAGAGTTCCAGAAATTCACCATATTTCAGGGCATGATCTTTTTTTACAATTTCAAGATCCAGGCTTTTCAGTAAACGGTTCAGGCTTTTTATTAGCATTTTTGAACTTACATTTGGCCGTGAACTTAGCAAAAGGCCACCAATCGAGTCAGATTTTTTCTAAAAGCTGGTTTTCACTGACATATAATCCCATGTTTTTTACCCGGCGTTTTTTATACCGTGGTATTGAACAGTGGGCGCCCCGCTTACAAGGACATGTTCTCGATTTAGGATGCGGCACCAAACCGTATCGTCCTCTTTTTACCCATGCCGAACGATATACGGGTGTTGATATTGAAATCAGTGGCAATACCGATCAGAAGGAATCAGTAGATGTTTTTTATAACGGCAGCGAATTGCCCTTTGAACCCGAAAGTGTGGATGCTGTTTTTTCTTCCGAAACCTTCGAACATATTTTCAATCTCGAAATCATTGTGGGGGAGATAAACCGTGTATTGAAAAAAGACGGATTGCTGCTGGTAACCTGTCCCTTTACCTGGCCCGAACATGAAGTACCATATGATTTTGCGCGATATACCTCTTATGGTATACAGGATATGCTGAAGCGGAACGGTTTTGAGATTGTGGAACTCGAAAAAACAGGCAATTATTTCCTCAGTGTTTTACAGTTGCAGGCTTTGTATCTCTATTATTTCATCAACCGCATTCCCGTTTTGTCACCGCTTTTTTTTCTGCTCTTTATCTCTCCGATCTTCCTGTTTGGCAGTCTGGTCAATGCGGTTCTTCCTTCGTTCATGAAACGGAAAGACCTCTATCTGAACAATATTATTTTAGCTAAAAAAATTTCCTGATGGGTATTATCAAACGTCAGGGTTTGAAAACCAGTATAGTCAGTTATGGCGGCGTTCTGCTGGGTGTTATCTTTTTCATTTTTGTTTTTCCGCATCTGGTGGATGCAAAATACCTGGGACTGATCGGATTGTTACAGAACCTGATGTATGTATTTGCAACTCTTCCGGCACTGGGTATACCCCACATTCTTTTGCGTTTTTTTCCGGGATGGAAGGAAACACCCATGCTGCGCTCGTTTAATTCATTTGCCTTACTGAGTATTGCGTTATCATCGGTATTGTTTATTGTGCTGTATATTCTTTTTCGTGATCTCATCATTCGTCAATATCAGCATCAATCGGCTCTTTTCATTCCATATTATTATGCCATTATACCCCTGGTGATTGTGTTTGCCTACAACCAATACTTTGAATTGTACAGTATGGTTCATCTGCGGGTGGCTCTTCCGGCTTTTCTTCGCGAAATACTCACCCGGGTATTGCTCATCCTGTCTGTTTTTCTGTTCGCCTTTCATTGGCTCAGCGAATCACAATTTGTAGTGGCCTTGATTTTTTCTTACCTGCTTTCATTTATCGTGCTGGCCATGTACACCCGGCATAGTCATGATTTCGGATTGGATCACCCCAGGCATTTCTGGAAAAAAAGTACCGAAAGAAAGGAAGCATTACAATATGGCGCCTATATGTTGTTACTGAATGGCTTCACCAATATTCATAACTTTTTAGATGGTATTATTCTTCCGGCCTATCTCGGACTCAGTACCTTGGGGATCTATCTGCGCCCAATGATATTAGGTGTGATGATTCAGATTCCCTATCGTGCGGTAGGCCTGATTGCTATTCCTGTGATACGCGAAGCCATGGTGGAGAACAACATGGAAAAAGTACGTGAGTTGAATAAAAGCATCGGACTGAATTTGTTTCTTATCGGGACCTTTTTATTTACCCTGCTGATTGCCAATACCGAAGGCATTTTCCGCATCTTTCCACCGGAATATGGCATTGCCCGGAATGTGTTGTATATTATAGCCGTCGGACGTTTACTGGATATGGCTTTCGGACTGAATTCGGAAATTATCAATTATTCAAGTTATTACCGCCATATCATTTTGTATTCTTTCCTGATGATGGCACTTACCATCACATTGAATATTCTGCTGATTCCCCGCTTTGGAATGGAAGGAGCTGCCTGGGCCGTTTCGTGTTCGTTGATATTGTTCAATCTTTTAAAGACCGCATTTATCTGGCATACATTCCGGTTTCATTGTTTCAGCCGGGCCTATATTCCGGTGATGTTCGTTTCGGCCGGTACCTTATTGCTGCTCTATTTTATACCGTTTCTGAATCTCTTGCCTCATCATATGTTCTTTAATGCCTGTGCCAATATTGCACTGAAAGGATTGCTGGGCTGTATTATTTTTTTAATACCGGTATACCTGTTGCGCATTTCCTCCGATTTCAATCACTTCGTTCAATTAGTGTTCAGCGGAAAAATTCTGAAAGGAGGCTCGCTTTAATACTGTTTTGATTGCATTACATCGCCCATCCCAGGAGTAACCATCCTAACACAATCAGCGGGGCCGGAATGCGGGAATGTAACAAAAGGCTGAAGGTAATAAGGATAACCACCACATGGCTCCATTCGAAGGATACCGAACGAAAGAGGATGTATCCACTGGCCCACATAATTCCAACCACCACAGCATGAATTCCTTCCAGCGCACGGTAAATTACGGTGTATTGTTTCAGGTTGTGATAAATGGGGAAGAAGAAAAACAGAAGCAGAATGGAAGGAAGAAATACCCCGGCTGTGGCTATTAAACTACCGGCCAGATGCATCGACCATCCAAATTCACTCATACTTAGTCCGCCAATATATGAGCATATCGAAAATACGGGTCCGGGAATAGCATTAACCATCCCTGCACCGGTAAGGAATTGCTCGGGGGTCAGATAAGGTTCACCCAATAACAGCTGGGGTCGGGAAACAAACTGTTCATACATCATGGGAATCAGGGCATGTCCGCCTCCGAAAACAAAACTTCCGAAACGATAGAAATTCTCAAACAAGTGAAAGGCCCGCGCGTAATGCCAGTGCTGTAAACGCGCCACTTCCGACAAGATACCGGCGATCAGGAAAACAATAATAAACCACCAGATATTAACCCATCGCACCGGCTTTCGGGGCAGGGTATTGGCAGGAATACGCTTATTACTGAAATTGGTGATGATACCGCCACTGACCAGCAACAAGGGAAACACCCAGGGAGAACGGAACACTATAGCAAGAATGAGGGCGCCAGCCATGATAGTATATGTGGCAGGGTGGTTTACCGAAATACGCATGGCCTTATAGGCGGCAAAAACCAGAAATCCTACCGCCATGGGTTGTATATACCGAAAGAGGTTCACCTGTACCGAACGGTTATCGATATACTGAATCAGGAAGGAGAGGGCCGTCATCATGGCCGTGGCAGGTAAAATCCAGATTAAAAATGTAATCAGGGCCAGTCCCACACCACCCCGTTTATAACCAATCAGCGTAATGGTTTGGGTGGAAGATGGTCCCGGAAGTATCTGGCAGAACGACATAAACTCTACTAATTCTTCCTGACTGACATCCTTGCGCTTTTCAACAAAGGTTTTGGTCATCATTCCAAAATGACCCAAGGGGCCACCAAAGGCTGTAAACGAATACCGTAATACAGCTTTCAGAAACGGAATATGACGATACAAATTCAAAACGCGATAAAGATAATCCTACGCTGTACAAAACGGTAGTCTGCTTTGAGCAGAAGATATATGACTCTTTTTTTTATATTTCGAAAAGGCACAGAAACCCGACGTTAAATGTGGAAAAAAAAGCCCGAACGCTTACCTTCGCAGCCCCTTTGAAGGGATTGAAACAATTTTATTTATTAACAATTTAAAAAAATGGAAGAAACAAATTTCTCAACCCAAAACCTTTCCGCTGGTCAAGCCGGAGCACACGACGATTTCGATTGGAGTGTAGACAAACGCAATGTATCTCTGTATAACAAAAACGACAGAGAGTTATTCGACAAACAGTACGATGCTACTTTCAAAACGGTAGAAGACAATGAGATGACGATTGGTCATATTGTTGGACTGACCAAAACCGATGCCGTAGTAAACATTGGTTACAAGAGCGACGGACTGATTTCTCTTAATGAATTCCGCGATATGCCTAACGTAAAAGTGGGCGATGAAGTGGAAGTATTAATCGTATCCAAAGAAGACCGCGATGGTCACCTGCACCTGAGCCGTAAACTGGCCCGCCAGCACCGTGCATGGGATCGTATTGTGGAATTGTATAAAACCGGTGAAATCATCAACGGACATATCACCTCTAAAACTAAGGGTGGACTGATCGTTGATATTTTCGGAATGGAAACCTTCCTTCCCGGATCACAGATCGATGTAAAACCCGTTACCGACTACGATCAGTTTGTAAACAAAACCATGGAATTTAAAGTGGTGAAGATTAACGAAGTGATCCGTAATGCGGTGGTTTCACATAAAGCACTGATTGAAAGCGATATCGAAGCACAACGTACCGAAATCATCTCTAAACTCGAGAAAGGTCAGGTACTCGAAGGAACCATCAAAAATGTTACCGACTTCGGTGCCTTCATCGATCTGGGTGGATTGGATGGCTTACTGTATATCACCGATATTTCATGGGGCCGTATCAATCATCCGTCAGAAGTATTACAAAACGGTCAGAAACTGAATGTATGCGTACTGGATTTCGATGATGAGAAAAAACGTATTTCCCTCGGTCTGAAACAATTGACCCCGCATCCATGGGATTCATTACCGGCTACTATTCTGGAAGGAAATAAAGTGAAAGGTAAAGTGGTGAATATTGAAGACTATGGTGCATTCCTCGAAATCGAACCCGGAATCGAAGGATTGGTACACGTTTCAGAAATTACCTGGAGCAATCAACCCATCAATGCCAAGGAATTCTTTAAAATGGGCGACGAACATGAAGCCATGATCGTATCGATCGATAAGGATGAGCGCAAAATGAGTCTTTCGATTAAAAAATTATCGAAAGATCCATGGGATGAAATCGAAAGCAAATATTCTGTGGGAAGCCGTCATAAAGGATTAGTGAAAAACCTTACTCCGTATGGTGTTTTCGTGGAACTTGAAGCCGGTATCGGTGGTATGATTCATATCAGCGACCTGAGCTGGGTGAAGCGTTTCAATCATCCTTCCGATTTCACTAAAGTGGGTCAAACCCTGGATGTAGTGGTATTGGGTGTAGATAAGGATACCCGAAAACTGTCGCTGGGTCACAAACAAATTGAAGAAGATCCCTGGACTACCTTCGAAACCGTATTCCCTATCGGATCCATTCACGATGGTGTTATGATCCGTAAGGAAGAGAAAGGGGGTATTATTCAGTTGCAATACGGATTGGAAGCTTTTGCTCCTACCCGTCACCTGCGTAAGGAAGACGAGAAAATGATTGCTGTGGATGAAACCAATCAGTTCATGATTCTCGAATTCGATCGCAGTGAAAAGCGCATTATGGTTTCGCATTCCAAAGTATGGGAACAACGCCACGACGAAGAGCGTGATGTAGCCCGTAAAGAAGCCAATTCAGAAGCTGAAAGCACTAAAAAAGCCGTGAAAAATATCCAAACCAAAGTAGAAAAAGCTACGCTGGGTGATATCGGAGCACTGGCTGATTTGAAAAAGAAAATGGAAGGGAACGAAGGCGCATAGATTCTTCCCGTACCCGAATAGGAGAGAGGTTGTTGGTGATCAGCAACCTCTCTTTTTTTAGGAGTAGTATAGAATCAATCGGTATGGTGATTTATTATCTGTTATCTCTGTTCTTTACGATTCAGGGGTGGTATATACCAGTTCTTTTTTACTACTTTTGTCAACCCGTGTAGTATTGCAATTGCATACTGCCCGATTAAAAACAACTGCCATGTCTTCATCTACCTGGTTTAAAAGGATTAAAAAGAATATCCTCACTTCTTCAAAAGAAAAAAAGGAAGTTCCCGATGGGCTTTGGCATAAATGCCCCGGATGCAAGAAAACATCCACAGCGAACGAGATTAAGGAAACACTTTGGGTTTGTCCGAATTGCGGCCATCATAACCGTATCGATGCAGCCGAATACTTTTCGTTTCTGTATGATCAGGGAGAGGCCGAATTGCTGTTCGAAGAAATTATCTCTAAGGATGAATTGGGGTTTGTGGATCTTAAGCCGTATAAAGAGCGGATAGTGGATGCTATGAAATCTACCGGATTACGCGATGCCATGACGGTGGGTGTGGGTGAAGTGAATGGAAAAAAACTGGTGACCGCTGCCATGAACTTCAGTTTTATTGGTGGAAGTATGGGTTCGGTAGTTGGAGAGAAAATAAGCCGGGCCATCGAATATTGTATCGAACACCACTTGCCCTTTATGATCATTTCCAAATCAGGGGGTGCCCGCATGATGGAAAGTGCTTTCTCGCTGATGCAAATGGCAAAAACCTCGGCAAAACTCACTTTGTTGGCTAAAGCAAAACTGCCTTATATCAGTTTTCTGACCGATCCTACCACCGGAGGTGTAACCGCCTCGTATGCCATGCTGGGCGATCTGAATATAGCCGAGCCCGGTGCCTTGATTGGCTTTGCCGGTCCGCGTGTTATTAAAGAAACCATTAAAAAAGATCTACCCGATGGGTTCCAGCGATCAGAGTTTTTATTGGAACATGGGTTTCTCGATTTCATTGTGGAACGAAAAGACCTGAAGCAAAAACTCAGCGATTTAATCGACTATTTCAGTCACTAAACCAG
>CAYWKR010000092.1:0-7250 GCA_964458785.1 uncultured Bifidobacterium sp.
CACAAAAATATCAACCGCCTGCTGAATGGCAATGAAAGTAAGGTGCCATTATTCAGGAAGAAAAGTAACTAAATCAAATAATTTCAGTCATCGTTTGCCGATTTTTAAATCGTAATAAGCAAATGTAACCATTGCTTTAAACTGCAGATTTATCATTTACCAACCGGTTCTGGTGCATCCCTGAAATGCGGATACTTACCGAGTATTTTTCCTATGAATACAGTAATTGGAAAGATAACACGTTTAAAGAAGGTTGGAATTTCAGGCATGTCATATTCCGATGCATAGCGGGTTAATAAATAGGCAGCATCAAAGGGGTCGGGTTCTGCTTTCCCCGATTTTAACTGGGCCTTGTAAACCGCAGATAAAAAATAAATAATGGAATGTGCAGGGGAAACAATGGCTTCAATCTGCAAATCACCATCAAGCGCCCAAAATTTGTGAGGGGTTCCTCTTTTAAAAAGTACAGTTTCACCAGGCAATGCCTCCTGAACCGCCGACCCGAGAATCTGATAGGCCATTTTGCCGGATACTACTTTTAATTCTTCATCCTGCAGGAAATGGGTATGCATGGCGGGGCCACAACCCTTACGACAAAATCCTTGAATAAGTACACGGCCACCATGGGTATCGGGTTCAAAACTCTTGAAAATGATTCGTTCCCCAACACTATTTTCAATACGGATTGGAAACTGGATATTCATACATATATTGTTTATAAAAGTTCAAATGACAACCATTTCGCCTGCAAACAACAAGCGTTCTGCAGCTTCCCAATTCATCAGTAACGTGGTGAAAAGTTTAGGCATCATCAATAATTTAATTCAAATTTATAAAAAATTGGACAATGTCCAAATTTAATGGTAATGGAAGAAAAAATACTGGGCAAGGCGTTGGAAATGTTCAATAGGCAAGGAATCGAATATACTGGAATAAGGGAGTTGGCGGCAGCATTGGGTATCAGACCCAGCAATATCACTTATTATTTTCCAACCAAGGATGATCTGGTTCTCAGGCTTTCCAACGACCTGAATCAATTGAATTCGGGGTTGGTCATTGAATACCCTGAACTCAGCCTGTCGGAATTCCTACATATGTTTCGCTGTGTATTTCAGAATCATGTAAAATATCGTTGCCTGCTCTTGAGCTTTGTACATATCATGGAGCAGAATAAAAAACTGGCTGAACGTTACAAACAAACAAAATCAGACAGGAGTTCGACACTTAAACACAATATTCAAACCCTGTTAACCTGCGGATATCTTGAAAAAACAAAGGATACAGATATTGATTTTTTAGTGGCCAATATTGCACTCATCGTTCGATTCTGGATATCTGAAGCTTCAGTAAGCTTAAGACATCTTAAAACGGATGAACAAATTGAATTTTTTGTACAGATGATCGCTCAATGTTTACAACCACATCTCAGTGCCAAGGGTATGCAGCAGCTTAATTCAGTTTTTTAAAGCCAGGTATTCCGATTCAGTCCCAACCCAAATAATGCATAATCGTACTTCACAGGATCTTCGGGACACCACGATCGGAATAAAGCAGTCACTGCTTCTGCGCTTTGCCAGTTGGCTTTCTTGTCTTGTACCAGATGTAAATGATTCGCTACAAATAAAGTATGGGTATCTAATGGGATAATGAGTTCATTCATTCTGATTCTTTTCCACAAACCAAAATCTACACCCGCATCATCGCTGCGTACCATCCATCGCAAATACATATTCAGTCGTTTACATGCCGAATTTCGTTCAGGAGTTGCAATGTGCTTCTTTGTTCTTTCCGGATAATCGATCGCAAAAAAGTACTGATGAAAATGTTTTAATCGTTCATACATGCCTTCTCGTTGGTTCAAACAAAAAGCTTCTTCCAGACTTTCAAATTCCTCGTAATGATTTTTTAAACGTTCTACAAAGTAGAGCAAGTCGGTATCATTAAAGGTGCGGTGAATGAAACCCATTAAACATTTCAAATCTTTTGCACGGTGATGCAATATAAAATCATAGGGAGCATTGTCCATAATGGTCATCAATGCATTGGTCTTGTGTATAATAGTTCGTCTTTGCCCCCATGCAAAAATCGCTGCAAAAAATCCCGCAATTTCTTTATCCTGTTTAAGGTTAAATCGATGGGGAACCGAGATCGGATCATCGGCTATGAATGATTGCTGATTGTAACGCAACAATTGTTCATCCAACAATGTCTTCAACGGATGGATGGCTGCATCAGACAGATGCTTCATGATCGTTGCATCAAACTGCCTCAAGTTTTATTTTTAATTAAAGAAGGTAGTAAGCAGTCCGGCTGGCAGAAAGTTTTATCCGATGGCTGTAGCCAGGTCATCAATCAAATCATCGGCATCTTCTATACCTACACTCAAACGAATCAGGGTATCGGCTAATCCGTTTTTAATTCGTTCTTCCCTTGGTATCGAACCATGGGTCATACTGGCCGGATGACCAATCAGACTTTCTACACCGCCCAGCGATTCGGCGAGGGCAAAAAGTTTGGTTCCGCTTAAAACCTTCATGGCATCTTCCATCCGATCGCCTTTCAATACAAATGAAATCATACCCCCAAATCCACGCATCTGTTTACGGGCTACATCGTGGTTAGGGTGATCTTCAAAACCAATCCAGTACACCTTCTCTACTTTCGGATGCGAACGAAGATAGCGGGCTACCTTTTCACCATTTTCGCAATGCCGCTGCATACGTACATGTAAGGTTTTTATGCCGCGAAGTACCAGCCAGCAATCGTGTGGACCGGGAACGGCACCACAGGCATTTTGTATAAAACGTATACGTTCTTCCAGAGCAGAGTCGTTCACAATGACGGCACCATGTACCACATCGGAATGTCCGCCCAGGTATTTGGTGGCCGAATGCACTACGATATCGGCGCCTAAGTTTAAGGGGTTTTGCAGGTACGGCGAGGCAAAAGTATTGTCGACCACCAACAGGAGTTTATGTTTCTTAGCCAGTTGAGCACAGGCTTCAATATCAATAATATTCAGTAAAGGATTGGTAGGTGTTTCAATCCAGATCATCTTTGTATTGGCATTCACCAGCGGCTCAATAGCCGATGCATCGGCCATTCCGGTAAAATGAAATTTCAAACCATAGGGTTCAAACACTTTGGTAAAAATACGATAGGTACCGCCATACAAATCGTTGGTTGAAATAACCTCGTCGCCCGGTTTCAGCAATTTCATCACCGCATCGGTGGCTGCCAGTCCGGAGCCAAAACAAAGTGCATGCTTCCCGTTTTCGATGGCGGCCAGTGCATTCTGTAAGGCAGTACGGGTAGGATTCTGTGTACGGGCATACTCGTATCCTTTATGTTTACCCGGAGCCTCCTGAACATAGGTTGAGGTTTGATAAATGGGAGTCATGATGGCCCCACTCAGCGGGTCAGGTTCTACACCGGCATGAATCAACAGGGTTTCGGGTTTGTATTGCTTGTTTTCCATATCCTATTTAAATAGCGGCCAAAGATATTCAAATGAGTGAATTTGGGGCATAGCGGACGACCATTCGTTTTACCCATTTTAATATTACTTTTGAAAAAATTTTTAATTCTGTATGGCCGATGTAATACGCATGCCTTTGTTGAGTGATACCATGACCGAAGGGAAGATAGCAGCCTGGAACAAGAAGGTAGGTGATAAGGTGAAAAGTGATGATTCGCTGGCCGATGTGGAAACCGACAAAGCCACCATGGAAGTAATTCCCTATGTAGAAGGCACACTTTTATACATTGGGGTGGAAGCCGGCAAAGCTGCAAAAGTGAACGATATTATTGCCATTATTGGTAAGGAAGGAGAAGATATCAGTTCGTATCTGCAGGGGAATGAAGCAGCTAAAAAAATGGAAGGAGCTGTTCAGCCCGCCACTGTAGCAACGAACCCAACGATCAGTATTCCTAAAGAACTGACCGTTATACGTATGCCTTTGTTGAGTGATACCATGACGGAAGGAAAGATTGTGGTTTGGAATAAACAGGTAGGGGATACGGTAAAGGCCGATGATAGTCTGGCCGATGTGGAAACCGATAAGGCCACCATGGAAGTGATAGGCTATGCCGATGGTGTTTTATTATATCAGGGGGTTCAGGCCGGTGAAGCAGCGAAAGTGAATGAAGTTATTGCCGTGGTTGGAAAAGCCGGTACCGATATTACACCCTATATGCCGGCATTGAAGCAAACAGAAACAAAAACTGAAAGCGCAACGGCACCTCATGCAGAAGTACATACAACACCGGAACCGGTACAGGAAAAAAAGGAAAAGGATACAGATGGACGAATGAAAATTTCCCCGCTGGCCCGGCAACTAGCCAGGGAAAAAGGGATCGATCTGAGTCTTCTTACCGGTAGTGGCGATTTTGGGCGTATTGTGAAGCGCGATGTAGATGCCTATACACCGGCAGCGAAGCAGGAAAAGGCAGTGGCAACTTCACAGACTATACCCGTGGGTACCGAATCGCATACCGATATACCGGTGACCCAAATGCGAAAAATTATTGCTCAGCGACTGGCAGAAAGCAAGTTCAGTGCGCCACATTTTTATCTGAAGACCAGTGTAAAAATGGATGCCTTGCTGGAAGCCCGAAAACAGATCAATGCAGTCAGTCAGGTGAAGATCAGTATCAACGATATGATGATCAAAGCCGTAGCGGCTTCGCTGAAATTACATCCCGATGTAAACAGTTCATGGCTGGGTGATGTAATCCGTCAGAATCATCATATTCATATTGGAAGTGCCATTGCCTTACCCGAAGGACTGATTGTTCCGGTGATTCGTTTTGCCGATCAGAAAAGTTTATCGGCCATCGCTACCGAAGCGGCTTCGCTGTATGATAAAGCCCGCAATAAAAAAATACAACCTGCCGAATTCACCGGGAATACCTTCACGATTTCCAATTTAGGGATGATGGATATTGATGAATTTACCGCCATCATTAATCCGCCGGATGCCTGTATTCTGGCCGTTGGAAAAAGTACACCGACACCGGTGGTTGAAAATGGAGCGGTTGTTATCCGTAATATACTTAAGCTTACCTTGAGTTGTGATCATCGGGTAGTGGATGGTGCTGTGGGTGCAGCCTTCCTGCAAACATTGAAAAACTTTTTGGAAGCTCCGGTTACCTTGCTGGTCTGAGGATTTAAATATGGGCAATCTGAATATGTCCGATTTTGTATTCATCGTTCAGTTCCATACGGGCAATGGCCTTACTCTTTAGCGCTTCTATTTGAAAATGAAGCAGTACATGTCCTTTAAATATGTGGATCTCATCAAAGGTGAACTGTGGATTTTTTAGTTTGCTTCTTAAATGACTCCAGTATGGAAGCAGGTTTTTTTTGCCTTTGATCCGGGCATTTCCTAATTGCAAACGATGGGCCAGGGTAGACACTTCGGTTGCATTTTCAGCATATAAAGCTTCATAACCCTGCATATCCGCCTTGTTCCAGGCGTCGAGCCAGGCATGACCCACCGCATACGCTTTCTTCCGCATCAGCATAAACCAAAAAAGGCAAAGAACATGCCAGAAATGGGCTAATACATTAATTATCAACAGTTTATGATAAAAATCGTGGATAGTTCAAATTGGATTTGAACGGCCGATACGGTTTTTCAGGAAAGCGATTCGGTTTGAGCTTCCGGATCAATTTTTTTAATGAGTCCCTGCAACACATTCCCCGGTCCGCATTCGGTATATAGTCCTGCACCATCATGCTTCATCTGCAATACACTTTGGGTCCAGCGTACGGGAGCGGTGAGTTGAGCTATCAGGTTTTGTTTTATTTCGGTGGTATC
Source organism: uncultured Bifidobacterium sp. (assembly GCA_964458785.1). GTDB lineage: Bacteria > Bacteroidota > Bacteroidia > Chitinophagales > Chitinophagaceae > OLB11. The sequence continues at coordinate 5,823 of CAYWKR010000092.1, forward strand.
GGTTACGGCACGGGCATTCACATTCTGGTATATTGCACAACGCGCTTCCTGAAAAGGAGTTTGTTCAATAGCTTCCTGTAATTCTTTACGGGCCGGTTCCATCAGCGGAGAATGAAAAGCACCGCCCACCGGAAGCACCAGGGCCCGCTTCGCACCGGCTGCTTTCATCAGTTCGCAGGCAGTTTCAATGCCTTTTAATGAACCGGAGATGACCAGTTGTCCCGGACAATTATAATTGGCTGCCACCACCACTTCACCGGTGACAGATGCGCATAGTTCCTCCACTTTCTCATCGGGCAGGTTTAATACTGCTGCCATGGTAGAAGGATTTAATTCGCAGGCTTCTTGCATGGCATTGGCCCGGATCGAAACCAGTTTCAGTGCATCTTCGAAGTGTAAAACCCCATTGGCCACCAGGGCTGAAAATTCGCCCAGTGAATGACCGGCCACCATATCCGGCTTCAATCCTTCTTTAGAAAGGAATTGAATAACCGAATGCAGAAAAACGGCGGGTTGGGTTACGCGGGTTTGTTTCAGATCGTCGGCCGATCCGTTGAAAAGAATATCGGTAATAGTGAAGCCCAGAATTTCGTTGGCCCGGTTAAATAGCGTGCGGGCAATACTGCTTTGTTCATAAAGATCTTTTCCCATTCCCGGGAACTGTGAACCTTGTCCGGGAAAAACATAGGCATGTTTCATGTGTAAAATTTGGCCGAATATAAAGGTATTCGCGAAGTTCTTCTAGATCATTCGGGTTTGAACGACTTTTTAATGATCATCACTTCGCAATGGGCATGTCGCAAAACCGATTCAGCCACCGAACCCATCAATAAGCGATCGAGACCTTTACGACCATGCGAACCCATAACAATCAGGTCGTTTTTGTGTTCTGTGGCATATTGCAAAATGGCATCGGCCGGACTGCGGGTATCATCCAACGATGCACTGATGCTAAGATCGGCATGTTCAGATTGGCACTTCTGAAGTAATTCATCGAGTTTACTTTGCATCGCCTCGCTTTCTTTTTTAAATGTTTCGTCCGATATCAGGGCATACATACTCATGGTATTCCAGTCGTAATAATTAATTTGAGGCAACACATGCAGCAGGTGCAGGGAGGCTTTATAGATGATGCTGAGTTGAAGGGCATAATGGAGGGCTTCGTTCGACGATTCGGAAAAATCAACCGGACAAAGAATGTGCTGTACGCTTTTCATGTTGGGAAGTTTGAGGGTTTAAAAGTAAAACGTTATCCCGGCTTAAGCAGCAATATAGGCAGGGTGGGGGAATGATTTTTATCAGGCCGGATTCAGCGTGGAAACTAATTTTCTGCATGCATTTAGTTAATGAAATGTTTACCTTTAGGTAGCCATTCAATTCCGGATGGTATAAAACCTAACTAAAATGAAAACACAATTTACCCCCCCC
>CAYWKR010000093.1:0-7246 GCA_964458785.1 uncultured Bifidobacterium sp.
AAATATTTCCTTCCTCAATCACTTCATCGCCTCTAACCTTAATGCCGAACTTAACGATAAGCAGGCCCTGTTGCAGGAAAACGATTTTAAAAAGCGAACCGAAAATCTGTTGCGCCTGCTGCATGTAGAATTGCAACATGTGGAACTGAAAAATAAAATCACCGATAAAACAAAAGGTGAGCTCGACAAACAACAACGCGACTATTTCCTGAATCAACAATTAAAAGCCATCAAGGATGAACTTGGGGGCGATTCAAACGATCGCGAAGTAAAAGATCTGCAGAAGAGAGCAGAAACAAAAAAGTGGAGCGAAGCAGCCAGCGAAATGTTTCATAAAGGGATCGAAAAGCTTGAGCGGATGCATCCCTCTACGCCCGATTACTCTACTGTGTATAATCACCTCGATTTATTATTAGATCTTCCCTGGGAAGACTATACCGAAGACATTTACGACATTAAAAAAGCCCGTAAAATTCTCGATGCCGATCATTATGGAATGAGTAAAATCAAGGACCGTATTCTCGAATACCTGGCCGTGTTGAAACTCAAAGGAGATATGAAATCACCCATCCTGTGTTTTATCGGACCACCCGGAATTGGTAAAACTTCGCTGGGAAAATCAATCGCCAATGCCATTGGTCGGAAATATGTACGTTTTAGTTTAGGCGGCTTACATGATGAAAGCGAATTACGAGGCCACCGCAAAACGTATATCGGAGCCATGCCGGGACGAATTCTGCAATCGCTTCGTAAAGTAAAATCCGGAAACCCGGTTTTCATTCTCGATGAAATTGATAAAATCGGACGCGACCACCGGGGCGATCCCAGTTCAGCATTACTCGAAATTCTCGACCCCGAACAAAACAATAGTTTCTACGACAACTACCTCGAACTTGAATACGATTTATCTAAAATTCTTTTTATTGCCACCGCCAACAGCTTATCGGAAATTCAACCTGCCCTGCGCGACCGGCTCGAAATTATTGACCTGAGCGGATATGCCGTGGAAGAAAAAACAGAAATTGCCAAACGACATCTTCTTCCCAAACAACAGGAAGCGCACGGATTGAAGAAGTATACCATCAAAACGCAGAATCCGGTATTGGTTAAACTCATTACCGAGTATACACGCGAAAGCGGTGTGCGGGAACTCGAACGACAAGTTGCTTCCATCATGCGCAAATTAGCCATGAAGGCAGCCCTGAACGATTCGCTGCGTTCGTTCGAAATTAATAGCGCCCTGGTAGAAGAGGTATTGGGTAAACCCAAATACAGTAATGAACTGTATACGCGGGAAAACCCACCCGGTGTAGCCGTTGGTCTGGCATGGACTTATGTAGGCGGAGAAATTTTATTTATTGAAACCGCCATGAGCAAAGGAAAAGGACAACTGACGCTGACCGGCAATCTGGGACAGGTGATGAAGGAAAGTGCCAATACCGCCCTCACCTTCATTCAATCGCATGCCACTGAATTAAAGATCGATCCGCGTTGTTTCGAAGAAAATAATTTTCATATTCATGTACCGGAAGGCGCTGTTCCGAAAGATGGTCCAAGTGCCGGCATCACCATGCTCACTTCATTAGTGAGCGCCATACGGGGTAAAAAAGTAAAACCCTATCTGGCCATGACCGGCGAAATTACCTTGCGCGGACAAGTACTCCCGGTGGGTGGAATTAAGGAAAAAATTCTGGCCGCCAAACGTGCCGGTATGAAGGAAATTATTCTTTGTGCAGCCAACCAGAAAGATGTGAAAGAAATTGAATCGAATTATATCCGTGGCTTAAAATTTCATTATGTGCAACAAATGCAGGAAGTATTAAAAATTGCTCTGGGTGCCCGTTAACTATTCCTGTTCTTCTCCCCATCGATACCCCGCATGATCGAGACCGGCCAGGGAAAGAACCCGGTGGGTGACTGTAGCTATAAGCGATTCTATATCCTGAGGGCGACTGTAAAATGAAGGTGTAGCCGGACAAATGATACCGCCTGCTTCACTCACTGTTTTCATTTGCTGAATATGAATCAGACTATAAGGCGTTTCACGTACCAGACAGATCAGTGTACGGCGTTCTTTTAACATTACATCGGCTGCCCGGGTAATCAGTGAATCGCTGATCCCTGAAGCAATTCGTCCCAGGGTACCCATACTACAAGGGGCAATAATCATCTTCTCATACCGGCTACTGCCACTGGCAAAGGGCGCATTATAATTATCCGTCTCCCAGGTCATGTGCTTGTAATTCAGGTAATGAGTATTTCCCAATTCATATTCCCAGATCGACCGGGCATTGCGACTCATCACTAATGCCACTTCACAATCGTTTCGTAGCGTAAGTAACTCAAGAAGCTGTCGTGCATATACCGAACCGGATGCTCCACTGATGGCCAATACTATTTTTTTCTTTTGCATTTCCTCTGTTTAGGTGAAATTCGCTTTTCCTTTCACACGAAGGTATCAATTCGAAGTATATGAACAGAATGAAAAGCCTGCTGATTCTTGGCCTGCTCCTGACCGGATTTTGCAGTTGCGCGCAGAAAAATAAAAGTACCGGTATTCACTGGATGACCATTGAAGCCGTACAGGAAGAAATGAAACTGCATCCAAAAAAAGTGTATATCGATTTGTATACCGACTGGTGTGGATGGTGTAAAGTGATGGATAAAAAAACCTTTACTCATCCTAAGGTGATAGAATACTTGAACGAACATTTTTATGCCATTCACATGAATGCAGAAACAGCCGATTCGTTTTTCTTTCAGGGAAAAAAATATGGCCGGATTCCCGGAACCAACACCAACGAATTAGCCGCCAATTTTATGCATCAGAAAATGACCTTCCCCACCAGTGAATTTTGTGATGAAGGATTTGCAAATCCCAATCCGGTACCTGGCTATCTCGATGTTCCTACCATGGAATTGATACTGAAATATATTGGCGGAAATAAACATAAGCAATTGCCTTTCGACGAGTATAAAGCTTCGTTTAAAGCCGAATGGAATTAGTACGGTAAGCGATATTCATTCCGCGTCCGGTTTACAAACAGAAAATGTTATAGATTTGCCCCCCTAAAATTTCATATAATGGGAAGGATATTTGAGGTGCGTAAGGGGGCCATGTTTGCCCGCTGGGATAAAATGGCAAAAGACTTTACGCGTATCGGAAAAGAGATCAATATTGCGGTAAAAGCCGGTGGCCCTGATCCGGAAAACAATCCTGCCCTTCGTCGTTGCTTTCTGAATGCCAAGGCCTGTAATATGCCGAAAGACCGGGTTGAAGCAGCCATTAAACGGGCGATCGGAAAAGACACTTCCAATTATGATGAAATTCTGTATGAAGGATTTGGTCCGCATGGAGTAGCCATCCTGGTTGAAACTGCTACCGATAACAATACCCGGACTGTAGCCAATGTTCGGGCTGCTTTCAATAAAGGAAACGGCACCATGGGAAACAGTGGTTCAGTATCCTTCCTGTTCAACCGCATGGGGGAATTTAAATTGAAAAACGAAAATATTGATGCCGATGAACTGGAGCTGGAATGCATCGACTATGGTATGGAAGAAATCGGAGAAGATGCGGAGGGTAACTTAATTCTTCGTTCCAACTTTAACGACTTTGGCAAGCTGAGTGAATTTCTGGAAAAGAAAGGAATCACCCCGATCTCTGCCGAACTGACCCGTATTCCAAGTACCACTGTGGAACTCGATGATACCCAATCGGAAGAAGTGCTGAAACTGGTAGATCGGCTGGAGCAGGACGAAGACGTCCAGAAGGTGTATCACAACCTGAAATAAATCGGTTTTACATCCACCACACTTCCCCTGAAATTCTAATAGTAAACAGGATGACAGGGCACTTTGGCCATTACGGTCAATTCCCTATATTTGTTTCCCGCTATGATTGTATTCCTGCAAGGTATTTTTGTTCAGAAAACACCGGCCTGGGTTTGGATGGATGTAAACGGAACCGGTTATGAAGTGAACATCAGTTTGCATACCTACTCCAGTATTCAGCATCTTGAATCCGGTCGTTTACTCACCCATCTACAGATAAAAGAAGACGGCCATGTTTTGTTCGGTTTTCATGAACATGAAGAACGAAATCTCTTTCTTCAACTGATTTCTGTGAATGGTATCGGAACCTCTACCGCACGGATGATGCTATCGTCGATGAAACCGGAAGAAATTACCCATGCTATTCAGCACGGCGACGAAGCCATGTTGGGCCGAATCAAGGGAATTGGTCCTAAATCGGCCAAACGATTGATTCTTGAACTGAAAGATAAACTGGGCAAAGCGGGTAGCAGTACAAATATTGAAGTACAGAAAAGCAATATTCCCTCCAATGATGCGTTATTTGCCCTGATGAATCTGGGGATTAACCGCAATACGGCTCAACAAGCCATCGAAAAAGTTCTGCAACAGGATGCAGGTCTTTCGCTCGAAGAACTGATTAAGCAAGCCCTGAAAAACATCTGAAACCATTGAACGCACTGATAAAACATAGTCTGCAATTCCTTCTTCTTTCGCTGGGTACCTTCAGCGGATTGGTAGCTGTAACAGCGCACCCTTTCCAGTTTGGCAATTACGAGGTACCCGGAACCGACAGTCCGCAGGTACATAAAGACACCCTGCTCTACCCTATCGAAGACCGGCAGAACGATAAACTCACCGAAGATCCTGCTACCCGGTTCGATCTGAAAGATCCGGGGAATATTAAAACCACGGTGGATTATGATCCCGAAAACAAGGAATATCATATCGACGAAAAAGTGGGAGAAGCCTATTATCGTCCTTCCACCTATATGAGTTACGACGAATTCATGAAGTACCAAAGTGGTAAGGACGAAGAAAGTTATTTCAAAAAAAGATCATCCACTATCAGTCAGCTTTCGAAAAAAGGAGGGGTAGTACCAAAAGTTAATTTAGGAAACGCGCTCTTCGACCGCATTTTCGGAGGCAATACCATTGAAGTAAAACCACAGGGTAATGTAGACCTTTCCTTTGGTGGTAACTGGCAGAATGTTAAGAATCCCACCTTGATTCAAAGCGCACAGAAGTATGGCATCTTCGATTTCGACATGAATATGAACATCAATATGATGGCTAAAATCGGGGAGAAGATGAAGATGAATTTCAACTACAACACCAAGGCTACCTTTGATTTTGAAAATCAACTCAAACTCGAATACGCCGGACAACCGGACGACATCATTCGTAAAATCGAAGCAGGTTATATCAGCTTCCCATTGAAGACATCCCTGATACAAGGGGTACAATCGCTCTTCGGAATCGGAACCAAATTGCAATTCGGCCGTTTAATGGTCAGCGCCGTGGCATCGCAGCAACGTTCGCGCAAAGAATCCTTTGCATTAAAGGGTGGAGTTCAAACCCAAACCTTCGCTATTAACTGCGATCAGTACGAAGACAACCGGTACTTCCTGCTGGCACAAAATTTCAGACAGAATTATAATAATGCACTTCAGAATTTTCCCATCATACAGTCGCTGAATAATATTAACCGGGTGGAAGTATGGGTGACCAATAAAAATGGCGCCACACAAAATGCCCGCGATGTAGTGGCACTTCAGGATCTGGGAGAAAGCAATCCATACCGTACTACATTTTATAAACCGTCTGATGGTTCGAGCGATAATAACGCGAATTCGCTGTATACACAGGTTTTACAACAACCCGGATCACGTGATATCGGAACCGTGGTGAGTGCGTTGCAGGCGTTGAACCTTAAAGGCCGTATCGATTTCGAAAAGACCTTTGCCCGTAAACTCAATCCAAGCGAATTCACTTTTAATCCGCAATTAGGATTTATTGCCGTGAACATTCAGCTTCAACCCGACGATGTATTGGGTGTGGCGTATGAATATACCAATAACGGGAAAGTACATCAGGTGGGTGAATTTGCTCAGAGCCTTCCCCCCGACAGTACCAATCCGAAAGTGCTTTTTCTTAAAATGCTGAAATCCACTTCACCCGATCCTACCGTACCCATCTGGGATCTGATGATGAAGAATGTGTATTCATTAGGTGGAAGTGGTATCAGTCAGGAAGACTTCATGATGAACGTTTTTTACATGGACCCCGGTGGTGGAGAAAAACGCTATTTACCTGAAGGTCCAAAAGCCGGCGTTCCTTTATTGAATTTACTGAATCTGGATCGGTTGAACAATAATGGCGATCCGCAAATGGATGGACGATTCGATTATGTGGAAGGTATTACCATGAATTCGATGCTGGGTAAAATTATTTTTCCGGTGCTGGAACCTTTTGGTGAAGACCTGAAGTTTGCCTTTGGTGGCAATCCGCAACTTGAAAAGAAATATCTCTATAAAGTACTGTACGATTCTACTAAAAATATTGCGATGCAATTTCCTCAGTTCAATCGTTTTGTATTGAAGGGATCGTATAAGGCCTCCAATTCATCGGAAATTTATCTGGGAGGTTTCAATATTCCACAGGGATCGGTATCGGTATATGCCGGCGGACAACGTCTGGTTGAAAATCAGGATTACACCATCGACTATGGTATTGGTAAACTTCGCATTATCAATGCCGGTATTCTCAGCTCAGGTAAAACCATTAATGTTACCTACGAGAACAATGCCAACTTTGGTGCACTGCAACAAAATTTTGTAGGAACCCATTTCGATTATTTCATCAACGACAAATTCAGTATCGGAGGAACGGCCTTACGTTTATCGGAACGGCCTTATTTCAACAAAGTAAATTTTGGTGAAGACCCTATCAAGAATACCGTTCTGGGATTGAATATGGATTATCAAAAAGATCTTCCCGGGTTAACCCGTTTTCTCGATCGTCTTCCGCTCATTAATACCACGGCCCCTTCGATGGTATCGGCCAGTGGAGAAGCCGCCGAAATAATTCCGGGTCATAGTCGCCTGATTAACGATGCCAACGGGGAAGCCAATGTATATATCGACGATTTTGAAGGAACACGCAGCGGATATGATTTAAAATTCCCTGTGGTGAACTGGAGTCTGGCCAGTACCCCTCAAAATGCACGCGACCGCTTTGGGAATCCCATGTTTACAGAAGCAGTAAATGTAAACGATTGGAGTTATGGCATGAACCGGGCACGATTAGCTTGGTATAATCTGGATCCTTGTCTGGTGGATATCAAACAAGGCTGCATGCCGAATCACCTGAAAACCGATACCGCCCAATTGAGTAATCCGTATATCCGTTTGGTACAACAACAGGATGTATT
>CAYWKR010000094.1:0-7243 GCA_964458785.1 uncultured Bifidobacterium sp.
CACAGCTATAATAATAACAGCATAAAAATTTTTTTAAAAAATCTTTTTTATAAATATTATGAGTCTGGCAATAGAACAACTTGAAGAAACTGGTTTTCTGGATGTGGAAATCGATCCTACACTCGATTTGTTTGAAGAAATTGAAAACCTGAAAAAGGAAAAAAATGCTATTCTTCTGGCTCATTATTATCAGGACAGTGATATTCAGGATGTGGCAGATTATATTGGTGATAGTTTAGGCTTAGCCAGAAAGGCTCAGGAAACAACTGCGGATATGATTGTTTTTGCCGGGGTTCACTTTATGGCCGAAACAGCAAAAATTTTAAATCCTTCCAAAAAGGTGGTTTTACCCGATCTTAAAGCGGGTTGTTCCCTGAGTGACAGTTGTCCGCCCCCTTTATTCAAACAGTTTAAGGAAAAACATCCCGATCATCTGGTGATTTCTTATATCAACTGCAGTGCCGGAATTAAAGCACTCAGCGATATAATATGTACCAGCAGCAATGCCGAAAAGATAGTGGAAAGTTTACCGGCTGATCAGCCCATTATTTTTGCACCGGATAAAAATCTGGGAGCGTATATTAATAAGATAAGCGGTAGGAATATGCTGTTGTGGAACGGGGCCTGTATGGTGCATGAGATATTTAGTCTGGAAAAAATTACCCGTCTTAAACATCGTCATCCCGGGGCCTTGCTCATTGCTCATCCGGAATGTGAAGAAGCCGTTTTAAAAGAAGCGGATTTTATTGGAAGTACTACCCAATTGCTTCAGTTTACAAAAACAAATACAGCCGGTATGTTTATTGTGGCCACCGAAACGGGCATACTTCATCAGATGATTAAGAATGCACCACAAAAAACCTTTATACCGGCTCCACCTAACAATAGTTGTGCCTGCAACGACTGTCCGCACATGAAACGAAATACCCTTGAAAAACTGTATCGCTGTATGAAGTACGAGTTACCGGAACTGACTATGGATGAAGCCTTACGGGTGGCTGCAAAAAAACCTATTGACCGGATGCTGGAGCTTAGTAATCAACTGGGTATTTCCTAACCTCCAATACGAATCATTTCGCGGTTTATCAGTGTGTCTTGTTTTATTTCATGAAAATCTTCATGCCACTGACCGCCCAGCGCTTTCTTTTTTTGACGTATAGATTGTTCAATAAGAGGAATAATATCCTGTCCTTCCCGGTAAGGGGTTAACAGATCGGTTTCTGTTGTAGAAAACAAACAGTTTTTTATTTTACCATCGGCCGTTAACCGGATACGATTACAGGTAGAACAAAATGGCGCACTCATTGTACTGATAAAGGCAAACGTACCGGCATGATCCTTTACCTGATATTTTTTTGTGGTGGCATGGGCTTCGTCATTCAGTTTAATGATGGAATACTGTGCTGAGATCAAATCCATTATTTCCTGAAAAATAAATACCCCTTCGCTATTCCAATGGTTCCCAGCAAAAGGCATAAATTCAATAAAGCGTATATGAACAGGTTGTGAACGTGTCCACTCAATGAATGCAGGAATCTCATCATGATTCACCCCTCGCATCACTACCATATTTAGCTTCACATGAAATTGTTCCTGAATAAGACGGTCAATATTTTCTTTCACTTTATAAAAAACATCCCGACGGGTCATCTCTTTAAACCTGTCTGCCTGTAATGTATCCAGACTAACATTTAATGACCGTATACCAGCTGCTTTCAGATCGGATATATAGCGATCAGTAAGAAAGGCATTGGTAGTTAAAGTAAGTTGTACAGGCAAAGTAGCCAGCGCCTGAAGAATCGATGAAAAGTCGGATCGTAAAGTTGGTTCTCCACCGGTGAGACGTATTTTATTGACACCCAATGAAACAAAACAACGGGCCAGTGAAAAAATTTCTTCAACGGTCATGTGATGTGCTGCAGGAAGAAAACGCATATTTTCTTCGGGCATGCAATACTGACATCGGAAATTGCAGTGATCTGTAATGGATATTCTCAGGTAATTATGAATACGTTGATGAGTATCGTAAAGCATGCATTGTAAATGTATATGAATTTTTAGTTTCGGCATGAGATGCTCTATATTTGATTCATTATGCCCGGCATACTGGATAATAATCTTCGGCGTATTGGTTGGCTTTTCACCTTATGTGTGGCATGGGGACTGATACTTCCTGTTCTCATGGCAAAGGGAATGTTTTCTGATGCGGTATTATATGCTGCCGTGGCTCATAATATGGCAAAGGGAATAGGTTCCTTTTGGTTTCCGTTTTTTGATACATATAATGTAATAGGTATTTCTTCTTTTCACGAACAACCTCCACTAGCCTTCGGAATTGAATCAATTTTTTTTCGCATCCTGGGTGATAGTGATCTGGTTGAACGGTTTTATACCTTTCTGCTTCTGGGTATTCATATGATTCTGATTGCCGGAATGTGGAAAACAATGACAAAAAAAGTGGGTGGTTTTGAATCTGTTTCCTGGTTACCTGTTTTGTTCTGGATAACGATACCGGTTTGTTTCTGGTCGTTCAGTAATAATATGAACGAGAATACCATGGGTGTATTTGATGTGCTTGCTGTTTGGTTAGCCTGGATCTTCATGAAAAACAAATCTGCAGCAGATGGTTTCCTGAGTGCCATTTGTATTGTGCTGGCTGCCCTCAGTAAAGGTTTTCCGGGTTTGTTTCCACTGGCTGTACCGGCTATTTACTGGATCGTTTACCGGGAGGGGGGTATGGGATACGCCATCAGGAAATCTGCTTTTTTATTCGGTATCGTTCTGATTGTTTTCCTGCTAGTTCTTTTATATGAACCCGCCAGGGATAGTTTATCTATTTATTTATTTCAGCGGGCATTTCAGCGAATCAGTGATGCCCATACGGTTCAGTCGCGCTATTTTATTTTAATTCGTTTGTTCACCGAATTGCTTCCCATGATGGCTGTAGCTGTACTTTTTTGGTCAGGCTTTAAACTTCGCCGCGTATCGTTCAGCATTCCCTTTGGAAAGGAATCCTTGTTTTTTCTTTTGTGTGGTTTAAGTGGTACCCTTCCACTCATGCTCACGCTTGTTCAAAATGGATTTTATATGGTGCATGCCTTGTTTTGCTTTGGTTTGTCGGCAGCATTTCTCTTAGCCGTTCCGGTTCAACGGCTATGCGCCGGGCTGGTAGAAAAACACGCTCGTCCGTTATTTGTTCTTTTTACGTTGATATTAGGGTCAATTGTCCTCTTTTCATTCAGCAGAAGAAATTCGTATTCGAGAAATAAGGAGCTGTTGACGGATATTGAAATTCTTGCAAAGCATATTCCTCCGGGTTCAAGAATGTGGGTGAGCGATGCCGTATACGAAAACTGGTCGCTGAGTAATTATCTGGTTCGCTTTCATCAGTTAAGTGTGGCATCCTATCACCGGGAAAAAAAACCCGGACCTTATTTTCTGACTCTGCCGCAGGAACTACCACCGGCAGAATATCATTATGTAAAGCAAACACTGCCCTTAACCCAATTCGATTTATACAGGGAGACGAAATAAAGAACCACCCGAACCACAGATCCAGCATGTATGTTCATCGCTGAAAGCAACACCCCGAAGGTCGTTAGAAGTAAACTTTTTTATGTACTCCCAATGCGCACCGTGGTCTCGGCTAAGCATAGCAACTCCCGATTCACCCACAGCAACCATGGTTCCATTTTGTAAACCGGCTACCTGTAAAAGATGAATTTTTTTCTGCCACATCGAATTTCCATTTCGTATGACCGACCAGCTTTCACCCCCATCGTACGTTTTAATAATGGTTCCTTCATACCCAACAGCAATGCCCTCCATGGAATTGTTCCAGAACATGCTTTTAAAAAAATCGTTCTTGGCGGCAGTATAGGTCCAATGTAATCCCGAATCGATGCTTTTTAATACAGCACCATAGCCACTGATATAACCGGTTGATGCGTCGGGGAAACAGATATCACTGCATTCAAAATTCCATTCCTGTTGTTTATTACTCAGTTGTTTTGAGGTGGGTTCAAACCAGGAAAGGAATCCTTTTGAAAAGCTATGCCCTTCCACAATCGCTAACTGGTGTTGGGTGCAATATGCCATGGCGCGTAACGATGACCATGAACTATGTTGATAATACTGAAATGTGTTTCCGGTATCCGTGCTATAATAAAAGGTTCCTCCGTAACCACAAATGGCTATATGTCCCTGTGGGTTACTTTCTATATCATACGCCTCTCTTTTTTCTGTTGTTTCGGGAAGCTGAACTATTTTCCAGGGCGTTGAAAGGCCTGAACATGATAATACCACCACAGCTGAATACCGGTCGCCGCCTGCAATAAACCCATGTTGCGCATCGGTGAAAATAATTTTATTCAGCGTAAGGGTGGTGGGCACCGAAACGGGTGTGGCAACGATCTGTAGCGTTTCTTTTTTGCACGACAGAAACAAGGTAAACAGGAATAATACAGTGTATGCTTTAACCGGCATATTGTATTAATTGAGCTAACTCTGTACCACTCCACTTGGAAAATATTTTTATTCCTGTGATGCTGTATTGGGGTTGTTCACAGCGGAATAAATCATTCATCAATCGTTCCATTTCGGGGATGCTTAGTTTTCTTCCGTGCGGAACAGCACCTTGTCTGGCCAGAAGCCGCATTAACTGTTCCCGTTGCGGTAAACGAATGTCAGAAGCCGATTGCTTGTATTGTTCGAGAATAGCTATAATGGTAGCACTTTCGTCGTTTCCTTTAAGATCGGCCGGAACAGATTGAAGAATAAATGTGTGGTTTCCAAAGGGTTCCAGTTCAAAGCCAAGTGCATTCAGTTCATGCAGTAATCCATTGAGTAAAACAGCATCAGCCGGAGAAAAAGTTAATGTTTGCGGAATAAGACATTTCTGCCGGATGATGGGTAGTGTATCTGCATTTTTGAGGCGCTCATACAGTACCCGTTCATGAGCCAGTTGCTGATCGGCTAAAAGAAAACCATGCCGTGTGCTCATGATGATGTAAGCACTATTGAGTTGCAGGTATTGTGTGTTAAATACATCCGCTTCCAGTTGGGCGCTGATTTGTTTTTCTGTTCTGCTTTCCGTTGGTTGTGTTTCGCCCGGAATATGAAATCCCGATTGAATCCGGAATTGTTCCTTCCATTCACGGATATCATTCCGGTGATTAAGAAAATGCGACTGACCGGATGTCTTAAACGACTGAAAAAGAAAATCATCCTCGGTTCGTTTTCGTACGTCATCGGTTAAAGGCCTATTCATCGCTGGTAATTGTTCAATAGCCGGATCCAGATTAAAATCTAAACTTGGAGCAATGCTATAACGACTTAATGCATGTTTTACAGCAGAATGAACAAAGGAATAAATGATACGTTCATCTTCAAATTTAATTTCCTGTTTGGTGGGATGAACATTGATATCAACCCGCACAGGATCAATATCAAGAAATAAAACAAATACAGGATATTCATCACGCGCCATCAGATCCTGATAGGCTTGTGCAATGGCGTGGTTGAGATAGGCACTCCGTATAAAGCGGCGGTTAACGAAAATGTACTGATTACTTCTGTTTCGTGATGAAGCTTCCGGTGTGGTGACGAAACCTTTGATACTGACCATATCGGTGGGCTCATCCACAGGAACCAGTTTATTCTGAAAGGAAGAACCCAGTAAGGCCAGAACCCGTTGTTTGGTTTTTCCTTTTTCCAGAACAAAAAGATCATTATTGTTATTATTAAACCGAAATGCAATTTCCGGATACGCCATGGCTACCCGCATAAATTCTTCTACAATGTGTTTTAATTCCACATTGTTGCTTTTCAGGAAATTTCTCCGGGCGGGAACATTAAAGAAGAGATTTTTTACTGAAATGCTGGTTCCTGTTTCTGCCTGACATAGTTCCTGCGAAATCACTTCACTATGTTCTACCTGAATACAGGTACCCGCCTCATCCTGTTCTGTTTTTGTTTTTAATTCAACCTGTGCCACAGCGGCGACAGAGGCCAGGGCTTCGCCGCGAAAACCCATGGTACGAATGGCAAACAAATCGTCGATGGTGCGGATTTTTGAAGTGGCATGCCGTTCAAAACAGCGACGGGCATCAGTGACACTCATACCTCGTCCGTTATCGATTACACGAATCAATTCTTTACCGGCATCTTTAATGATTAGTTGAATATCGGTAGCTCCTGCATCTATGGCATTTTCAAGTAATTCCTTCACCGCACTGGCCGGTCGTTGAATCACTTCACCGGCAGCAATCTGATTGGCTAAGTGGTCGGGTAAAAGGGCAATGGTATCGGGCATGGCCCAAAGGTAAAGTGAAATTTGCCGCTTCGAACCAGATGGTCCGACTGAAATAATCAGGATTCAGGTACCACCAGTCGGAATCCGTTACCGTGGATATTTACAATTTCCACACTTTCGTCTTCTTTCAGGAGCTTTCGCAGTTTGGCGATATAAACATCCATACTGCGGCCATTAAAATAGGTATCGCTGCCCCATATTTTTTTCAGTACCTGATCGCGGGGCAGAAGGTCGTTCCGGTGTTCACAAAGCATCCGGAGTAAGGCATTTTCTTTTGGCGAAAGCGTAAACAGCTTATCATCAATTTTCAGCTCTCTTAATTTGGCATTCAGATGAAAACGTCCAAATGTGAATTCAAAATTCTCGTTTTGTTTTTCCAGTTTCTCCTGATTTCGTTTCAGGATAGCTTTTATTTTATGAAGAAGAATTTCACTATCGAAGGGTTTGAGAATATAGTCGTCGGCCCCCAAACGATATCCGTTCAAAATATCTTCTTTCATGTTTTTAGCGGTTAAGAAGAAAAGAGGAATATCGAGATCTATATTCCGGATTTCTTCGGCCAGTGCAAAACCATCCAGATTAGGCATCATCACATCAAGCAGACAGAGATCGTATTTCTCGCGACGAAAAGCTGCTAAACCCAAAATCCCATCCCGAACAAGTTCAACAACATAATCGTTCAGTTCCAGATAATTTTTTAAAACCTTACCAAAATTGAGATCATCCTCTACTAAAAGGATTTTTGATTTTTGGGTTTTTACTGCATCGTTGAGCTCGAGCTCTTTCTGTTCGCTTGACATATTTTTTGTTTTATCTCTTCAAAAATAATAGCCACCATTCGGCCCTGTATGCTATAGCGCGTAATCTTTTGTTAAAGCGGTGAAGATTTCAGGGGTAGAATTCTGGCTCTTTTCTGTTGTTTCAACCAGG
>CAYWKR010000095.1:0-7231 GCA_964458785.1 uncultured Bifidobacterium sp.
AGTCGGGCCCGTGTCTCAGTGCCCGTGTGGCTGATCATGCTCTCACATCAGCTACTGATCGTCGGCTTGGTAGGCCATTACCCTACCAACTACCTAATCAGCCGCACGCCCATCTCAAAGTGCCGGAGCTTTAATCCCAAAACCATGCAGTTTCGGGATACTATGGGGTATTAATCTCTCTTTCGAGAGGCTATTCCCCGCTTTGAGGGAGGTTGCGTACGTGTTCCGCACCCGTTTGCCGGTCGCCGCCAGAGTATTGCTACCCCGCGCTGCCCCACGACTTGCATGTGTTAAGCCTGCCGCTAGCGTTCATCCTGAGCCAGGATCAAACTCTCCATTGTAAATGAGTTTTGATTCTGACTAATTTCAATTGAAATTAGCGATCTAATTTGTTTTCGCTAAGATTTACCTGTTCATTCCAATTTCTTGAAATGTACTGTTGTTTCCGTCTTTCAAAGATCTTTATTTCTTTCTTTTCGAATCCCTTATTGTTAAGGGGAGTGCAAAGGTAGAGCTATTTTTTATTCCTCAAAATTTTTCTCAGTTTTTTTGAGATTTTTTTTCTGGATTTTTAACCCGCTTTGACCCGTAAAAAAAGAACTGCTGTTTTGTTTGGGAGTGCAAATGTAGTCAAGTTTCATTACCTGCCAAATTAAATATGAAAAATATATTTATTTCTTTGAATCCTCATTGCGCCTTCGCCCTACGATTCAATCATAATGCCCCTTTCAGCCAATTGTCAATGAAATGTTTATGCGTACACTTTGCATGGAATGAATAGCTGCCCATACATATTCGCCTCTTCCCCCGCTTCTGCCATAAAAAAATGCCCTCGTAAAAGGGCATCTCTTTTCATTCATCTATAAAATCCTTTATGGTATTCGTTCGCCATCGGTATCCAACTCCACTATCGTATAACCCAGTCGCTTTAAACCCGGTGTAATCCGCTCTTTATCACCCGCTAACAGGATACTCATATGCGAAGGATCCATCCATTTGCGGATTAACTGATTTAATTCCGGAATCCGAATACTCTGCAGGATTTTATTCTGTTGCTCTACAAAATCAGGCTTCAGATTGTACTGTAAAATATTAACCAGGAAGCCCGCCTTCTGAAAGCCGGTCTCGTACTTCCTTGCATCACTTTGGCCCAGTGCTTTCTGCATAAACAGCAACTCTTCATTCTTCATTCCTTCTTTCACATAGGTCTCCAGTTCCTTCATGATTACTTCTAATGCACTATCGGTTGCCGCTGCTTTTATTCCCGACGAAAACTGAAAAGTACCGGTATAGTCATTTCCATTAAACGCACTTCGCGCCCCATAGGTCCAGCCCTTGTCTTCCCGGAGATTAAGATTAATACGACTGTTGAAGGCGCCCCCAAAGGCATAGTTCGCCAATGTACTTTTATAATATTCGCCCAGCGCATCGTATTTCAAATCAGTGACATACCCTATCCTGAATTCGGTTTGCGCTGCACGAGGCACATTCACCAGGTAAACCACCTTCGGATCAGCCGGTATCGGATCGGGAAGTACCGTAAACCGGATTTCCTGATTCGATAACAAATTCAAACGCGACAATATATCCAGTGCATCTTTGTCTTCCACATCGCCCACTACAACCACCTTCATACCATTGCGACTCGTATAGTTTTTATAATAGTCCTTCACATCATCCAGGGTTACATTTTCGAGGGTCGATTGCAGACCGGTACCCGGCAAACCCAATACATTGTATTTCCCGTAATTCAATTTCGAAAACGCTATTCCGGCCACATTAGCTGCCCGGGTTCTTGCATTTTTTATCCCTTCCAGTTTTTGATTCTTGATGCGGTCAAACGCTTCCTGGGTGAACTTTGGCTGAAGCAAGCGTTCTTCCAACAAATCGAGCGTAGCCTGCAGATTTTTTTTCAAACAACGTACCGTAATACCTGTTTCATCAATATCGGTTCCCACCGAAATACTGCTTCCCAGTTTATCGAGCAACACACTCATTTCTTCGGCGCTATGCAGCTTGGTATCTTCGTCCATCATAGCAGCAAACAGCTGTGCAACACCGGCTTTCGACAAATTATTTTGTTCTGCCATCCGGCCACCGCGTAGTCCAATCGAAATCACCACCACCGGTAACTCATCGGTGCGGGCACTCAGCAGCTTCATTCCATCTAACTCGATGGTTTTAAATTTAGGAAGATGAATCACCGGATTAGATCCGGCTGCCGGCATTTTACTACGGTCAAAGCCATCTTTCGCCTTCACATATTTTAACGATCCATAGCCATAATCGGGAGGTGTATATCCTTCTTCAGACGGAATATAATTCGCTTCCCCGGCCTTCAGTAATTCTTGCCCCTTGGGTAAACAACTCAAAATAACCATAGCCTTATCTTTAATGTACTGCCGGTACACGCGCATCACATCGTCTTTTGTAACTTCTGTATAGCGCTTCAGTTCGGTTTTAATATAATTGGTGTTTCCAGTAAAGGTTTGAAAAGAAGCCAGTTGTGACACCTTTCCACTGACACTTTCCAGTCCGTAAATAATCCGTGCTTCCTGCGAAGAACGAAATTTCTGAATATCGTCGTCGCTCACTCCCCGGCTTTCAAAGGCCATAATGGCACTTTTCACTTCTTTTACCATCTCCGACAATGCGCTTTCGCCCTTGGTGGTAATTTGAAATTGCATCGCACCAGCCAATTCATCGGTTCCATTGGAGACATTGGCACTGATGGCCCGCTGATTTTTTACAATACTCTGGTACAAGATGGAGTTATTGTCCCCGCCCAGTATGCCGGCCAGACAATCCAGCGCGGCTTCATCTTTATGATGCGCCGGAACGGTAGGAATAGCGCATACCAGCATCGGCATCTTGGCATAATTATCCGTCATATTCACATAGCGGTCTTCGGTAATCACAGCCGGTGGCAATACGGTTTTCTCCACTTTCGGACCCGGTGGAATTTTACCGAAATATTTTTCAACGAGTTTCACCACGTCGGCTGTTTTTACATCCCCGCCAATGGTCACCACGGCATTATTAGGCCCATACCAGCGCAGGAAAAAATTCTTCAGATCCTGTACATCTACCCGGTTGAGATCTTCGATATAGCCAATGGTTAGCCAGGAATAGGGATGCCCGTAGGGATATAAATTACGCGATAAGGTTTCCTGCACCAGACCATACGGGCGATTATCGTAATTCTGTCCCCGTTCGTTTTTTACGGTAGCCCGTTGCACCTCAAATTTCTTTTGTGTAACCGCATCCAAAAGAAATCCCATCCGGTCTGATTCAAGCCAAAGCATTTTTTCAAGCTGATTACTCGGCACCGTTTCGAAATAGTTGGTCCGGTCGCGGTTGGTGGTTCCATTCAGGGTTCCACCGGCTTCGGTAATAATTTTAAAATGCTGTTCATCGGCTACATGGTCGCTGCCCTGAAACATCATATGCTCGAAAAAATGCGCGAAGCCCGATTTCCCGATTTCTTCTCTGGCTGAACCCACATGATAGGTCACATCGACATGTACCAGGGGATCACTGTGATCTTCATGTACCACCAACGTCAATCCATTAGGAAATACATATTTTTCGTAGGGTATTACAATTTCGGCCGGTGTATTTTTTTTCACCTTTTCAACAAGCTTTGCCTGCGCCGTTACAGCCAGTTGCACTAAAGTACAAGTAGCCAGAAGTATGGATTTCTTCCACATAATAAAATTTTTATGTGGCTAAGATAAGCAAGGCAGTCATTCCCGGCGTGTTCTGTATCGGGTATTTCAAACGAAGGGTGCCGATCAGGTATGCTCTGAGGCAAATGGCGAACCGAACATAGCATAAAGCACGGCCAGAACAATGATAATACCGATACACACTGCGAGAAAGGTAATGGTTCTTTTCTGTGCAATGTTGACGGCTTCGAGGCGGTGAATTTCGCCCAGACGATTTACTGTATTCTCAATTTTATTAAACGACGTTTCCCCCTTGATGATATAGTCGTGAGCACCATGTCGCATACTGTCGAGTGCGATATTGATATTGTCTTCACCGGTAAACATAATTACCTGGGTGGAAGGACTTATTCTCCGGATTTCTTTCAATACCTCTACCCCATTCTTTGCTGCCGAATTATCGGAGTTCATGTGATAATCGAGAATCACTATTTCCGGATTCAGTTTTTCGATATCCTTTAATGCTTCTTCTCCAGTACTGTATTTCCGGATTTCAAAGAGGTAACGCTCTTTCAGATAATCGTTGATCATTTCGGCCTGTACCGGATCATCATCGACGATAAACAGGTAACGAAATTTTTCAAGGGCCAGATTATCTCCACTCAGCAAGGTATTGTCACTCATGATCAAATTTTTGCCGAAATTAAGTCAATTGTCCCGATTATGCCAATATCCCGGGCAGCAGTCTGCACTTATTCGGGCTCGGCATCCATTTCCTGTTGACTGAATTTTGAATTGATCCGGTAATTGTTGAACCAGATTTCAATATTCCCCTTCTCTAAACGCTCCTGATCCTCCCTGGGTGTGGCTTTTTTGTTTAAATCCGCCGCCATCATTTTCGCCATCCTGATTTTTTTCATTTCCAGGTTGATCTTCAAGCGCGATGGTAATCCATAGGCCGTCTGACTATCGTAAAAATGTTCACTTTCAAGGGTTCCATTACTTCGTGTGGTGATTTGTGATTTCAATAAAAGTGGATCCATGAGGGTAATCCAGAATTTTCCCAATACCAGATCGCTCTGACTTTGCAGGGGAATAATATTGAGGATAGCACAGGCTTTACCATGAAAATTTTCATACCCTGAAATAATGGTGGTATAAGAAGCCGTATCGAGCAAAAGCGACTGAATGTATTGCATCGGGTTTTGCTTAGGCATGAAAAAGATACCTTTTGCTTTGATTTTGAAATGGTCGGGTTTACGATAGTACACTTTACCGGAAAGATCATTCATTTTCACACCCGGAATGGAAAAGTGCATTTTTACCTGCGCGGTATAATCCTGTACCGGCTGAAACTTACGATTCAGCATCCGAATCAGCTCTTCCGATTTGGGATTGGCTTGTGTAACGAAACCCGTTCCAAGCATAAAAAACAAAAAAAGAATTTTTCTCATGCGGTAATGTCTTTTCGTTTGAAAAAATAGATTGCAGCACTCAGCAAGACCACAATATGCAGTAGCAGAACTCCACAGGAAAAAAGAATATCTGAAACCGGTACCGGATCTTCGAACAAACTTCGCCAACTGATCATGTGGGTGGTAAAGAGAAAAGGACGAATAGCATCGAAGCTTGGAATATCGAATAATCCAATGATGGTGAAAACTATAATAGTAGCCATGACCGTTACAATGGGCGTTATGGAATTATCCATGATGGCCGAAAGAAATATGGCATAGGTTGCTACCACACTTAAGGAGAGAAAAGCAATGGCCAGTGCTAATGCCCATCGCCAATTAATATCAGAAGATCGAATGATGGTAAGACCTTCGCTATTGATGGCCATCAGATCGCCTTCCCCAAAAATGAGACGTGAAATTAGAAGGGCAAAAATTCCCAATACCACTAAGAGTAACAAGGTATAAAACAAACCGGCAAGCCACTTAGCCAATACAATTTGGGTTCTGGAAGCCTGACGACTCAGTAAAAAACGAATGGTGCCATTGGCGGTTTCTCCACTGATATAATCGCCGGTTACGAGGGCTACCAATAAGGGCATTTGTACAATAAGGGTTTGTAGAATGATGAAGCAAATCAGGTTGCCATTCAACAATTTGCCCTGTACATCGAAGAGGGATTCGAATTGGGTGGTGACCATCTTCAGAATTTCAGATCCATCGTGGTAGAAGGCGGCCTGCAGCATCAAACACACAAAGGAAATAATACCAAAACCGATATAGCTTCGCGGACGTCGAATGGTTTTGTACAATTCATTTCGAACGGCATTTATAAATACACTCATCCCCTCGCAGTTATTTTTAAAAAGTATTCTTCCAGTTGATTGCGGTAATCGATGCGAAAAATATCAATTCCTTCCCGGGTAAGCTCCTGAATAAGTGCCGGTATTTCGTGTTGCGCCATTTTGAGTTGAAATGAAACCCCTCGCTTCTCAAACGGGTATTTTGTGTTCTGTGTAAAAAAGGTCTCTGCTTTTTCTGCCTGTTGCACCTGAAGTGTAACCCATAAATTTTCGGTAGAAAGCAATTCCGATACTTCGCCTTCAATTAAGGCACGTCCCTGATGGATGACCACTATACGATTACACAATTCCTGTACTTCGCTAAGTACATGCGAAGAGAACAAAATGGTTTTACCTTCCGTTTTATTCAGATCAAGGATGAGATTACGCAGATCGATGATACCCTGCGGATCGAGACCGGTATTGGGTTCGTCTAAAATAATCAATTCCGGATCATGCAACAGGGCTTGAGCCAATCCGAGCCGTTGTTTCATACCCTGCGAATAGGTTTTCACTTTATGTTGAGCCCTTCTATCAAGTCCCACCCTTTTCAATAAGCGGGTAATGATATCATCTGCTTTTTGAATACCGGAAGCTCTGGCAAAAAGGTTAAGGTTATCATAGGCACTGAGGTATCCATAAAAATCGGGTTTTTCAATCATGGAACCGATTCGTTCGGGTTGGGGTTTATACTGTTGATCATCGCCAAAAAATGTGATCGTACCTGCATCGGGTTTAATAAATCCCAGCAGCATGCGCAGCGTGGTACTTTTACCAGAACCATTGGGACCCAGGAAACCGCAGATATCGCCTTTTTCTATTTGAAAATTCAAATCATCGACCGCAAGAACCGTTTTAAATTGTTTACGTAAACCGTTGACCCGGAGTATGGCTGTCATATTGAAAAACTGCGCTAAATTAGGTGTATTGAACTTGCATCTCTGTTAAACTATGAACAAAAAAAACAGAAATAGTTGGATGCCAGGCTATTGAGATAGAACTCACCAGTTTATGGTAACTCGATAGTATAAAGTTATTCTACAATTATTTTTTTAGAAATGCCGTTACATCGTAAAAAGTATAAACCCGGCTGCAAAGTATGGATATCCATTTCATTGCCTTGTATTGAACATAGTAGTTGCCCCAGGGTGTTAAATAAGGTCTTTCCCAAACCCTCCGCATTTTTAAATACAATTTTATTACAGGCCGGGTTGGGATACATTTCCCAATCTACGCTCTTTGGCTCTCCGCTCTCGCTCGCACTTAA
>CAYWKR010000096.1:0-7227 GCA_964458785.1 uncultured Bifidobacterium sp.
GTTTCAAGCCAAGTTCATGCCGTGCAAAATGATACACATTTTCTTTAGCCCCCCTGCAGAAATACCACTTGTCGTGATTGGCTTTCCATTTATTGGCATATAAACGGAGTCGTGGAACAGAATCCGTTTCGGGATCGACCGAAATCGAAAGAAACCGCACTGAACTGTCGTTCTTTTGAAAGGCCTTATTCAGCAATTGCATATTCCGGCTCAAGGTTGGGCAAATGGTAGTACAGGACGTGAAGATAAAATTGATGACCAGAATTTTTCCCTGGAGATCATTCTGAATTGAAACTGAATCGCCTAATTGGTTTACCAGCTTCAGATCCGACACGGTATGGTACAGGGTGTCGAAATGCCATTTGCCGTTATGAAACTGAGAATCGATTTTTTCGATGCCAAATACCGGAGGAAGTTTTACATGACCATCATGTCCGTTTAACCGGAGATACAGATAGGCTCCCACAGGTATGAATGCACTGAATAAGCCACCAATCAACCAACTCCTCCACTTTTTCATGGCGCAAATGTAAGGGCAAAATCAAAGTGCCATGATGCCGAATTTTAATGGGGTATTCGCTGTGAAGAACAGTTGCTCCTGTTAAGTTAACTGATAACGGCTTACATTTGCGCTTCTGTATGAAGATACTGATTCATTACCTGTCGCGTTACAGGGTCTTTGTTTTCCTGTCGTTTTTGCTTGCCACCTTCAATATTGGCTTCTCTTTATGCGACCCGATCGTATACGGTTGGTTGATTGATAAGGTTAAATCGGTCATTGATATCAAGCCGAGGAATATGGGGCAGGGCGATTTTATGCTGGTGGTGATGCAGTATATTTTCGGACTGATTGGGGTGGCCATGATGTCGCGTATTGCCAAAGCATTTCAGGATTATACGGTCAATACCGTGATTCAGCGTTTTGGTGCGGATGTTTATACCGATGGTCTAAAGCAGGCCCTGCAGTTACCATACCAGAAATTCGAGGATCAGCGGAGCGGTGAAACATTAGCCGTACTGGAAAAAGTACGTTCAGATAGTGAGAAGTTCATGACACTTTTCATCAACATTGTCTTTTCAGCACTGGTCAGCATCATCTTTGTAATCGTAGCGGCATCTATAATTTTCCCGCCCATTATTCTGGTTTATACCATAGGGGTTATTTTTCTTTCGTTACTGATGAGTGTACTCAGCCGGAAAATCAAACAAATTCAGCGAAGTATTCTGAAAGAAACTACGGCCTTGGCAGGGGCTACCACCGAAAGTTTACGAAATATTGAATTGATTCGAAGTCTGGGATTAACCGCACAGGAAATAAGACGTTTGAATATTACCACCTTCCGCATCTTAAAATTAGAATTGAAAAAGGTGAAAAGTGTGCGGGCGCTGAGTTTTATTCAGGGAACGGCTGTTAACTTTTTACGCCAGTGTATTGTATTCACGTTGTTTTACATTTTGTTTCACGACCATATTACACTCGGACAGGTATTTACCTTCCAGTTCTTTTCATTCTTCATTTTTGCACCCTTGCAGGAATTAGGCAATGTGATGCTGGCCTGGCGTGAAGCAGAAGTGTCATTGCAGAATTTCGAAAAGCTGATGAATACCCCGGTAGAAGCAAGACCTTCAGACCCTGTCACTATTGGTGGTATCGATACACTGGAATTTGAAACGGTGAGTTATAAGCATCCTTCGGCCCGTCATCCGGCCTTGAATAAAATTTCATTTTCGGTGAAGAAAGGTGAAACCATTGCCTTTGTTGGACCTAGCGGTTCGGGTAAAACCACCCTGGTGAAGTTGCTTGTAGGTTTATATCAACCACTGGAAGGCGACATCCGGTATAATGATATTTCGTATCAAAGTCTCGATATTGAAGCCTTTCGGCACCAGATTGGTTTTGTTACACAGGATACCCAGCTTTTTGCCGGAAGTATTCGTGAAAACCTTTTGTTTGTAAACCCGGCTGCTTCCGAAGAAGATATGCTCAGTGCATTGCGGAAGGCTTCGGCCTATACCCTCTTGAACAGGGCTGATAATGGATTGGATACGGTAATTGGTGAGGGGGGAATGAAAATTTCCGGTGGAGAAAAGCAACGTCTGTCTATTGCCCGGGCCTTGCTTCGTCAACCTAAACTACTGGTATTTGATGAAGCTACATCAGCTTTGGATTCACTCACCGAAGAAGCCATTACTAATACGGTCAAACAAATTTCAGGTGAACGTGAACAGATTAATATCATGATTGCTCATCGCTTGTCGACCATTATGCATGCCGACCGGATTTATGTACTGGAGAAGGGGCAAGTCATTGAAACCGGAACACATCAGGATCTGGTAGATGAGAAAGGGTTGTATTATGCCATGTGGCGCCAGCAAATCGGTGAACGGCAGCTGGATTTAGTGGATTAACAGAATTATGAATAATAAAGCACCCAATAAGTATCTGAGTATGGCCGGCATGAAGTGCCCGAACTGCCGGAAAGGAAAAATGTTTAGCCAGAAAAGTATTTTTCCGTTGAAAAATCTATTAGATATGCCTGAGCGGTGTGAAGTATGCAATCAGAAATTTGAAATTGAACCGGGCTTTTGGTATGGCACCGGGTATGTCAGTTATGCCATTAGCGTGGGGCTGATTTTTTGTCTGGCGGTAATTTTTGCCTTAACAGTAGGCTTTTCCTGGAAGAATAATTCAATTTATATTTTTATCGGTATAATGATTACGGCCATGGTGGTTCTTCAGCCATGGATTATGCGCTATTCCAGGGTATTGTATCTGTATGTTTTTGTAAAGTATAAACGTGGACAAACCCTGCGAAGCGAATAGAGATACCCGGGTGATTCCTGTTTCGGTGGTAATTATTGCCCATAATGAGGAACAGAATATTGTTTCCTGTATTGAAGCCGTTAAGGTATTCAGTAACGATATTCTGGTGGTTGAAAACGGAAGCACCGATCAAACAGCAAAACTGGCCACAGATGCCGGAGCACGGGTTTTACAAACTGAATGGAAAGGATATTCCGAAACTAAAAATTACGGAAACCGATATGCAAAAAACGACTGGATTCTGAGTCTGGATGCCGACGAAATTGTACAACCTTCGCTCGTAAAGTCAATACAGCAGGTTTTTTCCGGACACCTGCCCGAGGAGACCATGGTATTCCGTATTCGGCGTTGCATGTGGTATGCCGGTCGGCGATTGTATTTTGGTTCGGTATTACGGGAATCCCGCGATCGATTGTTTCACCGGGCTACAGCGATGTGGAATGGGGCAGCAGTTCATGAAGAACTTTTCTTTTCGCGACCGGTTCAAAAATCCACATTAAAAGGCTATGTAGTACACCGCTCTTATCGTTCGGAAAACGAGCATCGCGAACGATTAGAAAAGTATGCCCGCTTAAGTGCCAGGCAAATGAAAGAACGGGGGCGTTCATATTCAGTCTGGAAGTATTATTTAAGTCCTGCTTTTTATTTTGTACGCAATTTTATTTTTCGTCTCGGCTTCCTCGATGGTCAGGCAGGGTACCGCTTTGCCAGAAATGAAATGAGGTACGTAAAAAATAAATACCGGTATCTGAAGGAATTGAAGTAAGAACTGAACGGTATTCTAAGTAACAGTTGGATCGGCAGCCGGAAGGTGAATTCGAAATGAATGGTACTCAGGAAGTTTCGAGAAAGTACATTTTCATTTTTCCTTTATTCTTTACATCCAGATCACCGCGGAAGGAAAAGTGAAATTGCTCTTTTGTGATTTCATACGTGGTTTCAGAAACATTGATTCTGCCGGCCTCGCTGTTCTGTTCCATGCGGGCTGCCGTATTCACTGTATCGCCCCATATATCGTAAGCAAATTTCTTTACCCCAACAATGCCGGCTACCACACTTCCGGTATGAATTCCAATTCGGATACGGAATGTTTTTTCCTGTAATGCGGCTTGTCGCTCCTCCATATACTGTCTGATTTCAAGAGAAGCTTTCAATACGTTCTCGGCATGCGCCACATCCCGAAGGGGTAAACCACCAACTGCCAGATAAGCATCTCCGATGGTTTTAATTTTTTCAAGACCATGTTTTTCTATAATCCGGTCGAAATTCATAAAGCAGGTATGCAATTCGCTAACCAGTGCCTGTGGAGCCAGTTTTTCGCCCACTCCGGTAAAATTCACAAAGTCGGTGAACATCACAGTAACATCATGGAAAAGGCGGGCTTCGGCATGACCTTTGTCTTTTAGTTCATCAGCAACTTCAGACGGAAGAATATTCAGTAACAAATCATCCGATTTTTTCTTTTCAACTGCCAATAACTGATTTAATTGGAGCTGATTGCGATAGTTTCTCAGAATAATAAAAACAATCAACAAAAGCGCAACTATTCCAGCAATGAAGAATCCGCGTTCATTTCGTTTTTTAGCTACCTCCAGTTCATTAATTCTGATTTGCTTATCCTTTAATGCAATTTCCCGTTCTGTAGTTAATTTTTCAATTTGGGCATGATTCTCTTTTTTAAAGGCAGAATCCTTTGCATTGGCATAAAGCCGGTGATAGTTTAATGCACCCTGAAGATTTCCTGCTTTTTCTTCAATACGGCTCATCAATTCGTAATTGTATGCCATCAGATCCAGATTCATGGTTCCGCTGTCAATGCCAATTGCCTTTAGTGTATATTGTCTGGCACGGGAAAGACATTCTGATTTAGAGCCTGGAATTAACGAGTCGGGAGTAAATGACCTTTGGTCTTCAACAATATGAAAATAATATTCTCCCATATTGCAATAGGAAAGAGAAAGACCGTCCAGGTCCTGCACCGATTCATATAATTTCAATGCCCGGTATTGTACCTGAAGCGCTTCGCGGTATTTTTTTTGCGTACAATAAATTACGCCGATGCTGATCAGGTTTCTTGCAATACCTTCATAAGAACCTAATTGCTCGTAAATGGTAAGGGCAGAAGTATTATAATGCAGTGCTTTGTCGAGTTCACCCAGGCTACTGTACACGTTGCCGATGTTACCCAGTTCACAGGCCTCTCCATCTTTCATTCCCAACTGGCGGTACAGTTGCATCGACATCGAATCATAGTATAATGCCTTTGGAAAGTTTTTAATCTCATCGTATACGTTACCAATGTTTCCGTATTGAATGGCGATTCCTTCCTGATCCTTTATTTCTTCAAAAATTTTCAATGCTTCAAACAGGGCAGCGAGTGATTGCGGATAAGCCCCTTCACTCTGATGAAGAATAGCCATATTACCCAGGTTTTGCGCCATTCTTCTTTTGTTCCCAATTTCTTTATTCAGGGCATAGGCCTTTTTGAATTGTTCCATGGCCTGCTGATTCCGGGCCTGAACCATAAAGTTGCAACCTATTGAATTATAGGCCCATGCCATACCTGCTTTCCAGTCCAGTGAGCGCGATAATTGCAAAGCCTCTTCGCCCAGCTTCATTCCTCTGGCCGGGTTGTAGTCTGACAAGTTAATAGAAAGAGCGGCCAGAATTTTAACCTTATTCGTATCGGTTTTTGAACGACTTAATTCAACTTCCAGGGAGTCAATGAGTTTCTGTCCTTCCAACTGCGCCACACTCCGGTGTGTTACCGAAACCAAAATT
The DNA here is from genome assembly GCA_964458785.1 of uncultured Bifidobacterium sp. GTDB lineage: Bacteria > Bacteroidota > Bacteroidia > Chitinophagales > Chitinophagaceae > OLB11. The sequence goes on from CAYWKR010000096.1 coordinate 5,606, forward strand.
AGAATCAATATGGCAATACGATATGAGTACATATCTGTGATAAAGGGTTATCTGTAAAGCCGGTTTTGAGTTACAGACAGATAGCTAAAGATAAGTTCTTATTTGGAAAATATATAGCGTAAACCCGGGAGGAATTACAGAACGGTCATTGTAATCCGGTTTTCCATTCCGGCTTCATAGGGCTTCGATACCCGGATATAATTATCACTATAGCCTTCTATGGTTCCATCAGATAAGGCATGCTCGAATAATACTGGTCTGGATTTCCCCTGTTGCGATTTTTCAAACTGTAGCTGTTTTTGTTCCGACAAGGTTCTCAATTCCTGAGTTCGTCGTCTCCGTTCCTGTACGGGAACCATGTGCGATAAGTTTACGGCTTCCGTATTTGCCCGTTCGGAATAAGTGAATACATGCAGGTAGCTTACAGGTACCGATTCAATAAAACGGTATGTTTCTTCAAAGGCATGAGCATCTTCACCCGGAAACCCTGTAATTACATCAGCGCCAATACAGGCATGCGGCATTTGTTGTTTAATTTGTTCTACCCGTGCGGCAAAAAGCTCCCTGCGATATCGCCGTTTCATGGCCGACAGAACGGTATTGCTTCCACTTTGTAACGGAATATGTAAGTGAGGCAAGAAGTGTGATGATCCGGCTATAAAGTCAATCATTTCCTCAGTCAGTAAATTGGGTTCAATCGATGAAATCCGGTACCGGGGAATCCAGTCGTTTTCATCCAGGACTTTCATCAGATCAAAAAAATTCTCATTACGTTGTCTGTTTCCGTTATACCCTTTTCCAAAATCACCCAGATTAATTCCGGTGAGTACCACTTCCTGAATACCGCTGGAAGCTAACTCCTTCACATTGGCTAAAACGCCCTGAATAGTATCACTCCGGCTATGCCCTCTGGCCATGGGAATGGTACAAAAGGTACAGGAATAATCACAACCATCCTGCACTTTCAGGAAAGTACGGGTGCGGTCGTTGAGCGAGTAAGCCGATTCGAATCCTTTGACCGATTCGATATCACAACTGTAAATCTTTTGATCCGGGGCTGTTTCAAGTTTTTGTAAGTGAACGGGAAGCTGAAATTTTTCAGCAGCTCCTAATACCATATCCACATGTTCCATAGCGGCAATTTCGCCGGGTTTTAACTGAGCATAACAACCGGTAATCACTACTTTGGAATCGGGATTTTGTTTCTTCACCTTACGAATCAATTGCCTGCATTCACGGTCAGCGTTCTCGGTAACCGAACAGGTATTAATTACATAAATATCCGCTTGTTCCTGAAAGGGAGTACGAACATATTCTTCCGGTTCCAGTTGCCGGGCGAGGGCAGATGTTTCTGAAAAATTCAGCTTACAACCCAGTGTATGAAATGCTATGGATTTTTTTTGCGGCAACGCAGGCAGTGGATAAAACAGCAGCAGCCTTCAATGGCAGAAGGCTATAATCCGATATGAAATGTTTTGTTGTTAATAGTTACAACGGCATCATTATCGCAGGTTCCATTCCCAAAATCAAGGGTTCGTAATGCCTTTCCCTGCGGTTGCATTTCGATGATTCCTTCATTGAAGTAACGGCATTGTACTACTTCCTTTACGAGGGGCTTTGTA
>CAYWKR010000097.1:0-7217 GCA_964458785.1 uncultured Bifidobacterium sp.
AGGGCATTGGCATCGTTGCAGTCGGTTGAATTGCTTACATAACCGGAAGGTTGTATACAAGAAGCTATACTATTTTGAAGATTTCCATATCCGTCCCCATCCGTATCGGCATAATAGGTTACAAAGGTCAGTCCTTCATCAATCTGACCGTTACAATTATCATCTAACCCATTACAAATTTCGACGCTTCCCGGATGTATTTGATTATTATTATCATTACAATCCCCGGAAACGTTAACAAAACCAGGGGTTGGGTTATCGCAAAGACCTGATTGTGATACCGCTGGATTTCCGTAACCATCCCCATCTGAATCCTGATAATCAATACAAATTTCATAAGCCCCAATGGTTGGATGAATAGTGCTTCTTGTTTTTGTATTAATATCTGTTACAATTCCTGTTCCCGCTACACCGGCGCCAATCAGTGGGGATGAATTGGATGGTTCCAGATTTTCATCATTGATATACAGCGGATCTAGTGCAATAGAATGAACTTCCTGTGCCGGTGTGAAGGAAGTACCCCATGTATTCAGGTCACTCACTGTTGAAAGTGCTACAATAGCTGAAGCAGATGATTGGAAAGCTCCAAAACGTAATTGTGTATTCGAGGAATTGATATACCAGTCATTATAATCTGAAAATCCGGTACCCCATGAATACGATGCTGACGGAAACATAAGACCATAATGCAACAAAGCGTTGTTATTGGAGGATACATCCATGTTCAACACATTATTTGCCATCATAAAATTCGTTGTTGAACTTCCATTCAGCCTAATGCCGCAAACATTACCAGTCATAGTGGCGGTCCCTGCCGGATCCATATCACCGAATAAGTGAATACTATTAAAAACTACTTTATCATTTCGCCCGGCGGTAATTCCCATACCAATGGTCTGGTTTGATGAATTTGCATTGGATCTGATATTATAAATCACATTATTGGCAAGCACATTATTACAGGGATTAGTCCATCCATAATAATTCAAACCCACAGCCGATTGGGCCTTTTCATCAAAAATATCATGGATGATATTGGAAAGTATACTACTGTTTTCGCAAGAACTTCCACTTGAATTAGGCCATGCCTCTGTATTTTCAATCAGTATTCCAAACCGGTCAGCAGCTGTATAACTTTCATTAACAAGAACCCCTACATTACGTATCTCATTCTTCGAAATCGTACATTGATTCTGTGCATAGACTGAAATTCCAACTCTGCGAATATGATCTCCATTACTCAGATCTTCAGGGCCGATTACATTTTCTGTAATGGTATTATTACTGTTTCCTGTACCTGCAGCATGATCTCCAAAGAAAGTGATCCCATGAGAAACTGCGGTAATAAAATTATTCGCTATCAGATTCGAATTATTATTCTTACAGGTAGAATTCAGATTGGTATTATTAAAGCTGGAAAGAACCCCGTAACATAAGCTGGATGCGGTACTGTTCGTAATAGAACCTATAATATTCAGGTTTTTAATCGTATTGTTTAAGCACCCCAAAATTCCCCCTGAAGTGGAATTACTGGCTAACCATACTACCGCACTTCTTGTAGTGGTGAGTGGGTTTCGGATTGTCCAGTTCCTGCTGTTCGTTTGATCATTGGAACCATCCAGAATTATATAATCGGCATCCGCCAGTTTAATTACCGAAGTACTCGCCAGTGGATTCGTAATTCCCGAACTCAGCACAGTATTCACACCGGACGCCGGACGAACAGTTAACGTATTGGTTGCACTGGAACTACTGTTTGCCGTGAATACGATAGGCATTGTTTCTGCATTATAACTGGCATCCTTCAATTCGAAAATTACAGGACCATTCAGGCAATGCGTATTATAGGCTTCCGCTGCTTCACTAATGGTTTCGAATGTGTAACCCTGGCCTACAGGGTAAGTTCCACTAAGAGAATTATCAGTCAGTGTGATTGTATTACAAGCTGGAGTCCCATTCACAAGAACAGAATACGTTCCGGGTGTTGTTACCGAAATACTTTGGGTAGTAGCCCCCGTACTCCATGAGTAGCTGGTCCCCGTACTGGCTGTAAGTGTAACAGAAGTACCGGGACATATAGCACTTGGTGAAGAATAAGAAATAGAAACACTGCATGGATTGAGAAAGTAATTCACATTCATGGCGACCCCATTGGTTCCACCCATACTATACACTCCTTCCTGTGTTGCTACCAGTACATTTTCAGCCAAGGCCTGCGGAAGGGCAAACGAATTTGCAAGGAACAAATCTGTCGTAGGATCAAAAACATTTACTGTTGAAAAGGAAGGACTTGCATCATTCGCTATATTGTCTCTTCCCCCGGTGAGGTAAATTTTGCCATCCGGACCGGCAGCCGCACCGAAAGAATTCTTTTCACCGGCAGGCATCGAAGTCGTGAGTGTTGACCATGTACCAGCAACCAGATCAAACTTATAAATTGTTGTAGCCAGTACAGAAAGTGTCGCCGAAACAGAAGTTCTACCACCAAAGATGTACACATTGTTTCCTACCCTGACGGCTTCATGCTGCATACGACTACCCGGCATGGCAGTTCCCATACTCCAGGTATTGGTCGCTGTATTATAAATCTGTACATAATCACTTGAAAGTGCATTACCTGAAATCACGGCTTCACCTCCAAATACATAAATTTTATTGTTGTACGACACTGCACTCCCCTCCCATACCGCATTGGTTATTGGGGCCAGAAGAGACCAGGTATTCATTCCCGGTGCATACCGGTAACAGGCTGTGGTTTTCCCGGTAGAGGCATGACCACTGATCTGGTAAATAAAATTATCGTCCCCCAACGCGAACGATGAACCTCTGGCTGCCAGCGGTGACGCTGTACCACTCGCCCATGTATTAGTTTGTGGATTATAGACATTCACAGAACTTAACAGTGTGGTACCAGACCATCCACCCCATGCATAGATTTTCCCATTAGGATGAGCCACTGCATTATGTTGCCGTCTTGCATTTGTGAGCGTTGATTTGATTTGCCATTGGGCTTCTGCCTTTTCGGTGATAAAAATGACAAGCCACAAGAAATAGAGTATCCTTTTCATGACATTATTTTTTAGGGTGATTTTAGTTGATATTGATTTGAGGTGAAAATCCGCTTATAGAAAATCCCGGCGGAATGACTGCCCATAATTCCGGCGCCCCATTTTCGCTGCAATCACCAATCAGAGCAGTAGCCGGGCTACAAACAAGTGTTTGCGTATCTGCTCCGGGCCACAAAGTGAATTCCACTTGATGAGGCTGAGAGTCGGTATTAACTATTCTCAGGCATATAATCTCGTCACCGGAACATTGCGAAGTACGATACTCCATTTGAACTGAACCGGTAAGATTCAGACTTTGCCAGGTTTGCTGTGCCATTAATCCGGAAACGGAAAACATCAGAAGAAAGCATAGAATACAAATTGTTTTCATTTGAAAAGCTTTTAAATATTTGGAACGTAATTTTTTTACAACCCCAAAATTGAAAACCATTCCACTCTCAGGCAATCCCCAAGTTTGGTGATATCCCTGTTGGGCCCATTCTAACTCAGTGAATAAACTACCTGCACACAGGTGCCTCCCCCGGGTGCGGTTTCTACTGTCAATTGTGCTCCGATTTCCTGCGAGCGTACCTGCAGATTCGATAATCCGTTACCCCCATCCAGTCGCGATTGCTGTGCTGGCGGCCACTGCATGCCTTTTCCATTATCGCTCACCAGAATCAATAAGCGCTTGTGGTCGATCTGTATTTCCATTGTAACTGCTTCTGCTTCCGAATGCCTGACCGCATTGGTAATGAGTTCCTTGGTCATTAAATACAAATTGCGTCTGACCGAAACAGGCAATTCGGTTTCTGCCTTTTCTTCCGGCAAGGTGGCTGAAAAACGAATACCCTGACTCTGCGCCAGCTTCCAACCAAAACTCTGTAAACGCTCGGCCATCGATTTTAAACTATCATTCATAGGATTAATCGCCCATACAATATCATTCATATCGTCTATCATCTCGCCGGAAGAGTCGGTAATAATTTTTAAAATTTCTTCTACCGACTCTTTTTTTCCATTGGCATGTTGCTCGAGTGCAAAAGCACTATACATTCTGATACTACTTAAGGTACTGCCCAGTTCATCGTGCAGATCGCTGCTTATTCTTTGCCGGTCGGCCGATTCTCTCAAATCCTGTCGGGCCTTATAGCGGTAGAATAAAAACCATCCCGTTAATACCAGCAATAATGAAAATAAAAGAAGAATGTTCCGGATTAATTTGTGTTGTTTAATCAATATGAGTCGTAATTCCGATTCCTTCTTCCAGAGTTGCTTTTCCTTTTCCTTTTTCCCCAGAAGCATGGTATTCATTTCCAGTTCATGCTTCGCCTTTTTTAAATGAAGTTCTTTAATATCATTTTCCTGCTCCATTCCCTTCATCCGGCTCTCCTGCAGAAAACTCCGAAGTCGTTGTTCACGCAATTCAGTCATTCTGTTTTGCAATTCAAGTCGGGCCAGCTTATTCTCTCTGTCGAGTAAAAGTATCTGCTGCTCTTTTTGCCGGGTTTCAAACCGGGTCTCTAATTCCTTCACATCCTTCAGGGTCTGCTCATCATTCAGTACATTCTTGACCTTATTAAATTGCCTTGCATAAAACAAAGCCGAATCCGGTTGATGTAAAGCCTCCCATACGAAGGAACATTCTTCCATATCTTCAGCCAATTCTTTCGTTGCACCCAGGGCTCTCCAGATATTCATGGCTTGCTGCAAAAAGGATGAAGAATTTTCCATATGGCCTTTCTGAAATTCGTATCGAGCCCGGCTGCTATATACCGAAGCAAGCAGATACTGATCGGTATCTTTTACTGCATACCCGGTAATTTCACGGTATAAGTATTCGGAGGAATCTTTATAGACAGTGGCTTCATGAATTCGTTCGTTTACCGTGCCGGATCTGAGCAAGACATTACAAATTCCCAATGCGGCCTGCGAACGATAACGACCATGCGGAAGAAAACAAGATAAGTATCTGGCTTTTGCCAATACCGACCATGCCTCTTCATAGGCTTCCTGCTTCTGGTATAATCTGGCTAATTCCAATAATATTTGTACCTGACTTTCCTTATTCCCCGATTGGTCAGCCCGCTCACGGGCCTTGTTCAAATACTTTTCTGCTTCCTTTACATTGCCCCGCTGCAGATAATATTTTCCAAATTCCTGCAATGCATTCAGGTACTGAATATGCGATCCATACACTTCCAGCAGATGAAGGGCCTCTTCATACATGGGAATAGCCTCTTTGTACATGCCTTCCAGAACATAGATCCTTGCCAATGATAACTGACCATCAGCCGCCATCCGCATATTGTTTATACTATCTGCCACCCGCGATTGTTCCCGATAGTATTTCTTCGCTTCTCCCAGCTGTCCTTTTGCTTCATAAATGGAAGCGAGGTTGGAATAAAACAAAACCATCAGATCCGGACGTTTTTGCATCATGGCCAGCCGAAGTCCCCGCTGATAATACCACAACGCTGAATCATTCATTCCCAGTTTGGAATAGGTCACTCCATAGTTATTCATGTTGTTGACTTCAATCCGACCTTGCAGCTTCCTGATCTGTTCGATGGTATCCAAAAAGGGTAAGCCGTCTTTATAACGAGAAGTGTAATAGTAATTCGTCCAGATAAAATAATACCCTGAAACCATGCCATTCAACCGCACCTGATTTAATTGTCCGTTCCGGTACAGAGGCATTGTCTGTATCCGCTGAAGGTATTTATAACAGTAACGAATGGCTTCCGGATAGTTTCCCTGACTGGTCATAACCATTCCGATATCCAGCAAACAACCGGCCGACAGGCTGTCAAGTCCAACCTCTTTGAGCCATTGCGAAGCCTTCAGGTATTGTTCTATGGCTAATTCATCTTTATTTAGTTTCTGATTCGATTCGGCGATCTCATACAAGGCCAGGGCTTCACCCATTTTATCTTTCCGTTCTAAAGCCTTCTTTTGAAACTGAATCGCCAGGTGAAGTGAAGAATCAGGATTCCGTTTACGCAACTTTCTAATTTGGTCTATCTGTTCTTTATAAGCCTCTGCATCCTTTTCACTGTTTCTTCCTGTCTGGCCATCTGCAGCTAATGCACACAGAATCCAGCACAAAATCAGAAAGGCGTTTGGGATCCGGCATTTCATAGTATAAAGATAGCAACCCTGAATCCAATCATATTCATATCAATTTTTCCCTCAGGGCCTTTGCCACCGCTTCGGTAAGTGATACCACATGTAGCTTCTGATAGATATGTTTGATATGTGAGCGAACTGTTTCATAACTGATGTTCAACTGATCAGCAATCATTTTTAAACTATATCCTTTGACCAGCGTTTCCAGTACATCCCGTTCCCGTTGACTCAAATGGTATTCGTCGGTTGTGGGTGCTAATCCTTGCGTAAAACGAAATCGTTGTAACATTTTTCGTGCGATTCCTGGCGTCATAGGAGCTCCGCCTTCCTGTACTTCCCGTATGGCTTCTACCAATCGCCGGGGGGAGGTATTTTTCAGCAGGTACCCCGAAGCTCCGTTGCAAATAGCATTGAAAACCGACTCATCTTCGTCGAAGTTGGTTAGCATTAAAACATGACAGGAAGGGCGATTTTTCTTTACCATCGCCACGGCATCCAGTCCGCTGATACCAGGCATTTGAATATCCATGAGAACAACATCCGGACTGGCTTCATCAATGTCGCGAAGCAGGTTTTTACAATCAGGAAAAGAGCCTGTATAATTTATACCGGAGGCGGAACTCAGAATAACCTGAATTGCCTGGCGGAATTTTACATTATCATCGAATAAACAAACATTCAGTTCGGTTTTCACCATACAAAGGTGCAAATCATTCTTGAAGAATGGAATACCCGAATTTGGGGATACACTTAGATGCCGTTCCGAATGAATGAATTGCCTGTCTTCGGATTATGTTTTACAACGATTGCGTTTTATCTTCGTTACCATCCCATCAGCCTGAAAACAAATTACATGGGTACAACCGTTAACTGGAAATCGCTGATATTCAATATCAATAATCAGGCCCTGGTGCCGGTTATTGGAAACGACCTTTCCTATATTTCACTGAAAGCAGAAAAATACAACGCATCAGAACATGCCGACTTATTGCTTCGTTCAGGTGAACAAAAAGACAATCGTTTGTTCATTAACCTGTACCG
>CAYWKR010000098.1:0-7214 GCA_964458785.1 uncultured Bifidobacterium sp.
AGCAGCGGAATGAACTGGATCAGATTTTGCGTAAGGAGTATAAAGCCGCATGGGAACAAAAACAACGGATAGTGGCCGACCCTTTACCTTCCCGCATTACCGCACAAGGGGGCATAGGCACAGCAGAAGAGCAGCAATTCCTTTTGCATTATTATCAATTGGATGCGGTAGGTTGGGGTAGTCCGTTTTTATTGGTACCCGAAGCCACCACGGTCGACGGGCAAACGCGATACCAACTGGCCCATTCTAAACCGGATGATTTTTATCTGAGTAATGCTTCACCGCTGGGTGTTCCCTTTCATAATTTTAAACCCTCCACTTCACAGGCCCTTCGTAAGGAGCGTATCCAAAAGGAACGACCGGGCAGTCCATGTTATAAAGAATTTCTGGCATTCAATACCGATTACAACCATAAGGCATTGTGTACAGGTTCCAGAATGTATCAGAAATTAAAGATAGCAGAATTGAATGTAAGCATGGTGGACCCTGAGTTGAGAGAAGCGGCTATCAGACAGATTACCGAAAAGGAATGTTTATGCGAAGGCTTGTCGGCTTCGGTATGGCTGCATCATCAAACACCACATCCCCATAAACTGAAGGCGGTAAGTATTTGTCCGGGTCCCAATCTGGCATGGTTTCATGGTACTTTTTCCTTGCAACAGATGTGTGATCATATTTATGGCCGAACCAATCTGCTCGATAAAAGGCATAGACCCAATCTCCTGATGAATGAATTGCAATTGTATTTGAATTACTGTAAAGATCAGATGGGTAGGGAGAGCAGTTCCACCCAAAAGCCAATGGATGATTCCATGATCCGGAATCTCATCAGTGGAATGGCATACTACGAACAACTCTGTGAAGACGTTCAGTGGGCTTACCCTGCCATGTTTGCCACCACCCGAAGCGAACTGAAAACAATAAGCGCAGAAGCAGAAAGTCTATTACTTCATGAACAATAAAAGAAAAACACTTTTCGAGCCCTTTAAAATAAAAATGGTAGAACCCATCCGGGTGAGTACCGAAACCGAACGGAATGTCTTCCTTCAAAAGGCCGGATACAATCCTTTTCTTCTTCGTTCGGAAGAAGTGATGATTGATTTATTAACCGACAGCGGAACCGGTGCCATGAGTGATGCCCAATGGGCCGGTATGATGCAGGGCGACGAGAGTTATGCCGGGGCACGAAGCTGGGAACATCTTGAACAACGGGTGAAAGCGTTAAGTGGAATGCCTTTTGTACTACCTACTCATCAGGGCCGGGCTGCGGAACGTATTCTGTACGGATTACTGGGAGGTGAGAACAAAATCTTTATCAGCAATACCCATTTCGATACCACACGGGCCAATATCGAATTTACCGGTGCCACTGCCATCGATATAGTGCCACCCGAGGCCCTGGATCCGGAGGCCGATCTCCCGTTTAAAGGCAATATCGATTTGCAGCAACTGCAGATACTGGTTGAACAGTATGGCCACGAACGCATAGCGGCTGTTATTATTACCGTAACCAATAATTCGGCAGGTGGACAACCGGTGAGTATGCAAAATGTAAAAGAATTACGAAACTTCTGCGATGCCCATCAGTTGTTACTGGTGATTGATGGTTGTCGTATTGCCGAAAATGCCTGGTTTATAAAACATCGCGAAGCGGGGTACGAAAACAAAAGCTATGAAGCTATTGCCATGGAGATGCTGCGTTTGGGAGATGCCTTTGTAATGAGTGCTAAAAAAGACGGATTAGTGAATATGGGTGGTTTACTTACCCTGAAAGATGAAAAGCTGGCGATGCAATGTAAAAACCTGTTGATCATTTCAGAAGGCTTTACTACCTATGGCGGATTATCCGGTCGCGATATGGAAGCACTTGCTATCGGACTTACGGAAGTCTTCGATCCTTCCTATCTCGATTACCGGATACGAAGTACGGCTTATTTAGGCGAACACCTGAAAGCTATGGGTATACCGGTGGTTTGGCCTATTGGCGGACATGCCGTGTATGTGGATGCAAAAAAATTATATCCGCTCATTCCGGTTCATGAATATCCCGGCCAGGCATTGGTTTGTGATTTGTACCGGCTGGGAGGTATCCGTTGTGTGGAAGTGGGTTCGGTGATGTTTGGAAAGAAGGATGCCAGGGGGCAATTGATTCCTGCTGCGAATGAACTGGTGCGTTTGGCTATTCCCCGGAGGGTATATACCCAAAGTCATATCGATTATGTGTTAGACGTGTTTGAAGAACTGAGTGCATCGGCGCCAGCAAACAGAGGATATAAAATAGTGTACGAGCCCCCTTTCCTGCGCCATTTTACGGCACGCTTCGAAAAATTATCCGACTAGAAAAGTATACATCATGTATTCAAAGCAAAAATTATCATGGGCAGAAAGCGATATAATAAAGATGGTGTATGAACCAAAATACCTGCGCTTCTTTCAGGCAAAATTCGAACAACTCTCATGAACCGGCCGGCGGTGATATGGCTGTTGCTTTGTACCGCATTTCTGTGCTTTTCTTTAAGTCTTTACCTCAAACCATATTTCGATAGTTCATCCCGTATGAACAACGAAGCCATGCAAGGCCATCTGGTTTGGCAGCAACACAATTGCCAGAGTTGTCACCAGTTGTATGGATTGGGCGGTTATCTGGGGCCCGATCTCACCAATGTATTTTCCAAACGGGGTGAGGTGGTAATCAAAGCCATACTTGAACAGGGCACTAAGCAAATGCCAGCGTTTCGGTTAAGCAAACAAGAGTATAGCCAACTCATTTTGTTTCTGAAGGCGGTTGATCAAAGCGGAGACGCAGATCCACGTCATTTTTCGATTTATAAAACAGGAATGATAAAATCTAATGAGTTTGCAGGGAAGTAAGGGAAGTGTACTTTTTATGCGCACGGCCATGTTCATGTTGCTGCTGGCCTTGCTTTTTGGTTTGCTTTCGGCATGGGTGTACCTGCATCCGCTATTTTTAAAAAACAGTCTGGGCTTTCAGTCGCTTCGTCCTTTTCATGTGAGTGCTGCCATGGGGTGGATACTGTCCGGATCTATTGCCTGTATTGGTATGGGTTTCAGGAAATCTGATTCGCCCCGTATGTTGTATGTACAATGGTTGCTTTGGGTTATCGCTTTTTCCGGTGTCTTTTATTCTTATGCTCATCACCAATTCGGGGGTAGGGAATACTGGGAATTTAATCCGGTATGGGCCTTACCCTTGGCTGGCAGCTGGTTGATTTTATTGTATCGTTTTTTTCGTTCCAGCCCCCCCTACGGTACCTGGCCGGTGTATCGGTGGATGTGGATGACCGGGATTGTTTTTTTTCTGTTCACTTTTTGCGAAAATTATTTGTGGCTTCTTCCTTATTTCCGTTCCCATTTTATTTCCGATACCACTATACAATGGAAGGTGAATGGTTCGCTGGTGGGTTCATGGAACCAGATTTTATATGGAACGGCTTTTTACCTGATGCAAAAATTATCGGGCGAAAGAGATGCCATACCCAATCGTATGGCTTTTGCCATGTATTTTCTCGGATTGGCCAATTTGATGTTCAATTGGGGGCATCATATTTATACGCTTCCTATAGCACCCTATGTACGGTATGTGGGTTATGCGGTGAGTATGACGGAATGGATTTTTTTTATCCGTATACTGGCGCATTGGCGTAAGAAGCTCAGTCCCGATAAACAAAAATTTCATCTCCTCACCTATCGCTTTTTATTGGCGGCCGATGTTTGGGCCTTTCTGAATTTATTGCAGGCATTGGCCATGTCGGTGCCGGCAATTAATTTATACACCCATGGTACGCATATTACAGTGGCTCATGCCATGGGAACCACCATTGGTATTAATACCATGATATTGATGGCTGCGGCTTTTGATATGCTGGGTGAATCATGGAAGAAAAATAAACGTGGTTTGCTGAAGGTTTGGTGGATGCTTCAAATGGCATTGCTGGTCTTCTGGCTATCGTTGCTGGTATTGGGTATACAGAAAGCTCTTTGGCAAATGAATGAACAGCAAAGTAGTTTCTCGAAAATGATGCAGGATTTGCAAAACGGATTTTGGGTTTTTGTTGTTTCTGGATTTGCCTTAGCACTGACACTGGGATATTTTATTTTGCAGTGGTTTATGTTGAGTTTTGTATCGGCAAAAAAGCGATAAGTAAACAAGCTATTTTATGGGGCGGTTGAACTACTGTTGGTAGCTACACCTTTCGCCGGCTATAGCCCCGGTGATGCAGACTTGTTCAATGGGTTCAGACAAAGTAGGTATTACCATCACTCCACCACTATTTTTTTACTCAGGTTATTGCATTGCAAAAAATACAAACCCCTACTCAGGTTTTTAACATCTATCTCTTCTTTAAAAGTTTCTGTTATTATAACACCATAAGCATTGTAAAGTCTTTTCTTTTTGCGCTCGGCACCTCGAAAATATAATTGAGTACTCGCCGGATTAGGGTACACCACCCACTCGCTTTGCCGCTCTCCACTCTCACTCTGTTGTAAAGGCCAGCATATTTTACTGGTATCCGGCCCCAAACCATAGTTAGGCATATTGGGCGGGTCTAATAAATTAGTAAAGGGTTGCCAAACACCTAAGGGTACAAAGTGGCAGGCCGTGCCTTGCGAATCGGGGTACTCGATATAACTCATGTATTTACGGGTGCCATTAAAATTACCGATATACAAGCGCCCATCGGGGGCAAGACTGATATGACTGTACAAAGGAAAATGAGAAAGATCGCTGGTATCGGGCCCATGTATAAATTGTGCATTATAAGTATTGGTATCCTGTAAATCGATTTGGTAAACAGTAAAATAATTACTTACGTAGAGTAGATTGTTGTTGGGTGAAAAGCACATACCCATTTTTCGGTCTCTTAAGGAATAACTACCGGTATCATATGGAACCATATAATACTTTTTAAATTGCAGTTGGCCATCGCAACGATCAAAATCGTATAGGTCTAAGCGGTTAGGACTATACACACCATTGGTATCAATTTTCATATATACACCACTGGCCAATTGCTTACCATCCTCACTGAAATAAATTTGTCCGAAGCCATAGCAAAAATCACCGGTATCGCTAATGGGTAAATAAAAAGGCCCCAATATGCTATCTTCCCGTACAAGGTATTCCTGATAACGATGAAAAGTGCAATCGGTTTTTATCAACCACCAGTCTTTACCATTGGCATGTTTTACCGCCGTCATGGCTGCATTTCTGTAGTGTTGATGATCTAATATGACTTTGTTTTTTTCAATAACCTTACCCAAACCCCCATTTAAATCCATATCTACCACGGCATAATTCAGTACATCAAATTCGGTTTTAATATGGTTGATATAATTGGTAGCCACCGAATCGCTCATACCCGTACTGAATACATAATACTGATTATTTTTTTTGGGTATGATGATGGAGTTCTGATCCCAACTAGTTGAGCCACCGGTGTAATTAATCCAAACAGTACCATAAGGGCAATTTAAATACATACCATCTTGAACATATAGCCCTGTTTTATTTAATACACCAAAACCATTCATGTAAAATAAAAATTTGCCTAATGTGTCTGATATGCAAGAAGTTGAATAGGCCGCATTCATAGTCTGAAAAGTATCTACTACCATTGCGCTATTAAAATTAAACCTGACGATAGGCCCAAAACCTAAAGTCCAGTTTTCATTTCTTCGGTACTCCTGTGCATTAGCTTTGTAAAACAACAGCATAAGAAAAATACAATTCAATATCTTTTTCATAAATCTTTATTCAATAATTAATTTACCAGTTTGTATGTTATTACCCTCAGAGATTATTTGGTACAAATAAATACCTTCTGCTATGCTATGTATATCTATTCTTGTATAGGTGCTACCTGCCGATAAAGTAGTTTGTAAAACTTCTCTACCCAACAAATCAAATAGTTTAAATGTACTGTTCGCTGTGTAGCTGTGATCTAAATCAATTGCTATAAATGCATCGGCCGGGTTGGGGTACACTTTTATTCCACCTGTTTTTTTAGTGGCCCTGTGTTGGTAGGCATTACCCAATTGGGTGAGTAAGTCGTCTAAAGGGCTTAGGCCATTTACTCTCCACAAAGTCTCCGCCCCGGGACTCTGCGGTTCATATCTAAATTCATGTATTTTAATTTTCACTAGTAAAAATTAATGTCTCTCCGGTTCATAAAGATAGTCTTTCTCATGCGCTAATACTCATTCACTCTCTACATCCTCCGGCAGATTGGAGTGGTAGCCTGTTTGTACTTTACAAATTTCGGTATGCGACGGAGAGCGCATGCAGTAAAAGTCTCCTTTTCAGAATCAGATATTCTTGAGGGTCCCCTGACGAAAACAGCATTTTACCCAAGGTAGTATAGGGGGCAAAAAAGCGAACAGAATACACTTTAATACAACACGTACAGGAGTTTACCCGGTGCCATAGACTTGTACATGTGAAGGTTCACGCAGCCATGTTCAGTGCTATATACACCACACCAATTCCAATCTTTTCCTGTTCAGAAAGAAGACCCTTAATTAAACTTGAAATTATAGGTGATACTGGGCAGTATCGGAAAAATGGAAACCTGTTTCACTTTCAAATCCACACCGGTACCGAGACCGCCCTGCATATCGAGATACATTAAATACGGATTGGCCCTGTTGTATACATTATAAATCGAAAAAGTCCAGCTACCCTTCCACTTCTTTTTCGATTCGGGTTTGGGTGTATAAATGGCTGCCAGATCGAGACGATGATAGGCCGGCAAACGGTAATTATTCATACGGTCGTAATTCTGCAACAAGGTATTATCGACAGTATACAAAGCCGTTGGCAATGAAATGCGATTGCCCGAACCATATAAAAACACCATAGAGGCCGTCCACTTTTTGTTGATCTCGTACGTATTGGTGAAGGAAATATTATGTCGCTGATCGTATTTGGCTAAATAGCGTTCGCCCAGATTCAGATCCTTGAAATCGCGATAGGTCCATGCCAGGGTATATGCCAACCAGCCCGTCCACTTGCCTTTGGTTTTATTTAAAAAGAATTCGGCACCATAAGCCTGTCCCGATCCAAACACAAAATCGTAATCTACATCACGCAGCGAAGAAGGAGTGTAGCCTTCACGGTATTCGAGCAAATTATGCATGTCTTTATAATACAGCTCCACCGAGGTTTCAAGTTTATTCTCGAAAAAATTCTGGAA
>CAYWKR010000099.1:0-7115 GCA_964458785.1 uncultured Bifidobacterium sp.
CGCCGCCATTGGAGCATTAACAGGTGCCGGTCTGATTGGAGGAGGGGTCGGACTTTCACAGGGAAATCCACCACCCAATCTGAATACCATACTGGAATATAATCAGTTACCCTGAGGTATTTTTCTTCCATTGCTTCATTCCGGAAAACTGCTCCCGACCCCAAACCGGCAATTCCTTTTTTATCCATTCTACCAGCAAACGGCATACATCCATACATGCGGTTCGGTGAGGAGATGAAACAAAAACAAATAAGGAAATCTGTCCGGCTTCAACCCACCCCAAACTATGATAAACATGCATGCAGGTTATTGGAAATTCGTGAAATAATTTTTCTCGATATTCCTTCATACGCTCATTCGCCATATCCATATAAGCACTGTACTCAATGCCTTCACAGGTCATTCCATCTTTCTGATCGGCTCGCACTTGTCCTAAAAACAACTGATGCGCACCAATATCTGTTTTGCGTTGATGCTTTTGTATCGAAGCGGCGATGAACTCAGGAGTGACAGGACCTGAAACAAATATCCCTTGAAGTTCCTTGTTATTCATGTGTGTTTTGTTTATAGTGTTGCCAATGCAACCATCCCCCTTTAAGATGGCTGATATTTATAAACCCATATTCCTCTTCCAGACGCTCTACCCAGTATTGCGTTCTCACACCGGAACTGCAGATTAATACCACAGGCATGTGCTGTGAAATCTGATCCAGATGCTGATGCAAAACAGAGGCCGGTATACGTAAGGCCAGTGCACCATCCGGTACAGGAGCTTCGTTGTATTCCCTGATATCAATAAGTTGACAGGACTCTTCTGCCAACCAGGCCTCCAGCTGTTGGGGGCTAAGTTCCTTGTGCTGTTTCCCTGAAGAATGACGATTCCTTTCCGTTTTGAAGGATTCTTTCAAATTCGTTTGAGGAAAATCAAACGCTGTGATGTTGTGATGCAATCCATGATACACCAACAACTGTGGCTTCACTTCACTGATACCTGTTATCCACTTGATGGACTCGGTGCATTGTATCATCGCCGTAATTCCGCACAGCAACGGAAAGGCTCCCGCCTGATGACAATCGGGCATGGATGATGTTGCTCCGGAAAACAAATCACTGTAATTGCAGGCATTCTGTACCGGATCAAACAAGGCCACCTGCGATTCATATTGATATACTGCAGCAAAAATCCATGGCTTCTGTAGTTGCAAAGAAACTTGTTCCAGTATGTGCCTGCACGATATGCGGTCGCTGCAATCGAGAATCAGATCAAACGAAGAACATATTTCCATGCTGTTCGCTTCATCAAGAAAAAAAGGAAAGCATTGCGTAGTTAGCTGTGAATTCATTTTTGTTATGTGCTGACAGGCCACAGTTGCTTTATTTATTCCAATATGTTCTTCAGTAAATAAAATCTGGCGGTGAAGATTGTGTACACGAATGGTATCGCCATCACAAACACCTAACGTGCCAACTCCCATTGCAGCCAGATATTGTATAGCCGGACAACCTAATCCCCCGGCACCAATGACCAGCACACGACTTTGCTGTAATTTCATTTGTCCCTGAATTCCAAACCCCTTCAATTGAATCTGGCGCAGGTATCGTTCTTCGTTCAGCATATTCTTCAATTATTCAACCTCCGGAGAAAGGCGGCATCAGGGCCAATTCATCGCCGCTTTGAATGTTCTGATTTTCCTGTATCAATTTCCGGTTTACAGATAACAGCAGGGAATACGATTTCCAGGCAGGGAAACGCCGGTATACTTCCTCCATCAACTGATTCGTATCCTCGCAGAAAGGCAATTGCCATTTTGTATCTCCCGCTTCTTCGGCCAGCATACCAAACAAATAAATCATCATATCTGCAAATCGTTGGGTGTGTTCATATTCGTAAATAAACGGGGATATTTTAGCTCCATTGCTTCACCATGTACGAAGGTAGTATGGAAGTGGGAAAGGAAAACACTGAGTTTACGTTCGCCTTGTTTTACATATTCTTTCCAGGGCTGAACAATTGCAGTAGAATAAATTCCGGGTAAACACTCGGGTCTTTGATTTTTCAGCGGAACTATAATATCGTGGGTACCCAATTCGGAGTACAGGTCTGAAAAAAAACCACTTTGCAGAAAGGGCATATCACAGGGTACAATCAGGTTGTGTATTGCCTGACTACATTCAAGCAAAGTAGCAATGGCGCCGGCGGGTCCTAATCCCTTTTCCTGATCTGGTATCATGGGCAGCCCAAGAAATTCGTATGCCGGATGAGATGTGAGTAAAGATATTTTGTTGCAAAAGGGAAGTACGGCATCTACCACATAGGAGATGAGCGGTCGGTTACGGTACAGCATCATTCCCTTTTCGCTACCCATGCGACTACTGTTGCCACCGGCAAGAATGAAAGCCTGAATCTGGTTCAAACCAATAGTAATTTAACGGATGCAAAAAACAAAACCACTGCCAATACCCTTCGAAGAATTTTTTGATTCCACTTTCTGGCCCCCAGCCATGCACCTGGCAAGGCCCCGAGTATGGCACAACCAAGGAATATACCCATTGAAGGATGAAATTGAATATGGCTTGAATACAGGGCCAGCAATCCGGATACTGAATTTACAACAATGAAAAGGGCACTGATCCCGGAAATGGTTTTCAAATCGGCGGCACGAAGGAAGAGTAACAAAGGTGAAAGCAAAATGCCTCCTCCGATACCAATCAGTCCGGAAAAAAATCCAATCACGGCACCGGAAAAAATCAGAATCACAGGTTGGGGTGGCTGAATATTCTGGATAGATTCATTCTTCATTCGGAATAAACGGAAGGCTGTAGCCATTAATAAAATTCCCAGCACCATGGCATAAACCGAAGCTTTGATGGGAATCTGGGCTCCCAGAAAAGCCATGGGAACCGATGCCAACGCCAGTGGAAGAAAAATGCGTACATTGAAATGACCCGCTCTGTAGTATTGTATAAAAGCAATAGATGATACCATGGTATTTAGTAACAAGGCAACGGGTTTAATTTCTTCCGGTGCAAACTGAAATAGGGTCATGATAGCCAGATAGGCACTGGCCCCTCCATGTCCTACCGATGCATATAAAGCCGAAGAAAGTACAATGAGTGGAAGAATATAGGGTAGCATATCGGTGTGCATGATACGAATGTCTATAAATTGAAAAAAAAGAACTCCACCAGATCTCCTGCAGAAATTTGTCCGGTCTCTTCCGGCAGGATGGCCAACCCATGGGATCTTGCAAAGGAGTCCATTTTATACGATTCCTGATGATCCAGAATACGGATGCTGTTCTTTTCGTACAACGCACGTAAAAATTGTGTCAATGCATTTCGTTTATGAAAAGATGCTTGCAGCGGGAAGTGAAAGGATTGATGCCGGACCATTTGAAAACCACAACATGTGCGCAGAGCCGGCCACACATAATAATAAAAACATGTGAGCACTGAAGCCGGATTCCCGGGCAAACCAAAAATTAATTTTCTTTCACGGGTTCCGAAATACAAGGGCTTCCCCGGACGTTGTTTCACATTATGAAAGCCACATTGTACTCCCTGATTATCGAGCGCTTTACTTACAAAATCGTAATCGCCTACCGAAACTCCACCTGTAATCAATACCATATCGCTGGTTGCCAGCAATTGTTGTAATTTCTTCTCTATTTCCGGTAATGCATCCCCTGCATATTCACAGTGTACCGTTTCAACGGGAAACAACTTAAGTGCTGCCAGAAGGGCATGCGAATTTGAATCATAAACCTGTCCGGCTTTCAGTGTATGCCCTACCTGCACCAATTCATTTCCTGTACAGAGAATACCAACCGACGGCTTTCGATATACTGAAACCGATGCTACACCGGCCGAAGCAAGGAGTCCGCACTGGGGTGCATCCAGTATTATCCCCTTTTCGAGTAATACTTCCCCTTTTTGGTGCTGACTTCCCGGCGGACGAATATGTGCTCCCTGTTCAGTTGGAATCTGTAGCAAACGAATAGTGTCTCCTTCCCGTTGGATAGACTCCTGCATCACCACCGTATCGGCATCCGGAGGTACCAGTGCACCGGTAAATACCCGGTATACCTCCCCCTCCTTGAGTGAACTATCAGGCCATGAATCGCCGGCTTTAATTTCTGCAGCAATATGAAAAGTCTCCCGGTTCCGGTCGGCAAAGCGCATGGCATAACCATCCATAGCCGATTGCGCATAGAGTGGAAAATCGGTCGGGGCCTCCACTGTTCCGGCCAGAACCCGACCCGATGCCTGCGCTAATTCCAGTTCCCCGGCAGAAACCGGATATGATTTTTCAAGCACCTGTTGCAGCGCTTCAGATACATGGAGCATGCACCAATATTACAACAAAGCATTGTTCTATGTTATCTGAAACTGCGGGACGCCTGAAAGGCTAAACGAAAAAGACGGTCGTTTTGTAAACCCGATTTTTCGCGGGCTGCTGATTCCTTCAGATTCAATTCCAATAACCCGGCATAGTATCGATACATCGAGGCGATTTCACGCAATGAATGATTCATGGATTGCCGATTCTCGATATGAACCTCTTTGAAGTCGTTGTAAATGGCTCTTACATTCTTTGCCTGCTGAATCAGGGAAAGGGGGCGCAATTCATCCACATGAAGGCAACTGTCATCCCCTTCGATCAAATAACTCAGCTTCAATTCACAGGTGGTAAAAACAGCATACTGTGCTTCAGGGAAAACCGTATAGGGTTGTTCACCGGATCCGAGTAACTGGTCGCAAACCTGCATTTGAAGACGATCGCCGGAGCTGCCACTAAAGCGAAGCAAATCGTTGAAATGCGAAAAACAAAAAAGCAGGGTACTGTCTTTCAATTCATTGCCAATACGGCATTGAACCTGAACACTCACCAGATCGCTGTCGTCGAACATAATTCGAAGAATACGAAAAGCATGGATATTGAAGCGGGTGGGTATAAAAGTGTTTGTTTTCATCGTTGTTATCTTTATTCCGTAACAAAGATTTGATGTGTTCAACGTAAGGAGTTTACGCAGTCTTCCTCTACTTTTATATCTGACTTTCACAGTGTACTAAACGATGAAAAACAAGCATGCATTATCGCGATACCGTTTAATTGACAATCGCATGACATTGAAACAAAAGCCGGCTCCTACGTTGAACGAGTTGGTAGAATATATCAGTGAGAAACTGGGAACGCCTATTTCGGTAGCCAGTGTGCAAAAGGATATTTATGCCATGCGGTACGATGAAGGCCTTGGATATTTCGCACCTATCGAATACAGTAAAGAAAAGCGGGGTTACGTTTATACCGACCCTACGTATTCCATTCAACAAATTCCGGTATCGGAAGAAGACTTGCAGGGTCTCGAAATGGCCATTGGCATTTTACAACAATTTGCTGAAATTCCGGCTATACGTCAATTTGGAGACGTAATACAGAAACTGGCTGCTTCGGTAAAAATGAGTCGTGGTACACAACAGGGTAAAAAAGTACTCTTACTCGACCGGCCCAGAAAATATCAGGGAACCGAATTTATGCAGGATCTGGTGGAAGCCATTCAGGAACGATATATTGTGCGGTTGAAATACCGTCCGTTTACCCAAAGCGATGAACGAAAACATACCATTCACCCCTTTTTTATTAAAGAATATAATGGCCGGATGTACCTGATTGCCCGTGATATTCATCCGGTGAAAGAATCAAAACTACTCACCTTTGCCTTTGACCGGATAGCCGATATTACGGTGACCATGCAGCATTTTGCGGAAGAATTGCCCGATCAGGAAAGTTATTTCGGAAACAGCATTGGTATCTCCTTACCGGGAACACCGGTTGAGAATGTGGTTCTCTCTTTTCGCCCCGGCCAGGCTTCTTATCTGAAATCACAACCTTTGCATCATTCCCAAAAAATCATAAAAGACCATTCTACAGAATTCATCATTGAACTTCAATTGGTATTGAATTATGAACTCAAATCGCTGATTCTGGGTTTCGGGAGAGATGTGCGGGTACTAAAGCCCGACATCCTGGCACTTGAAATCAGGAATAACCTGATTGAAGCCGCCGGGCAATACCCAATGGGGAAAGAAATCCCCTGATGGGTTACCTTCGCTGAAATTTTTTACTCATGAATCAGAAATTGGTTGATCGGATCGGCGCCGAATTGAATGAAATCAAAGCCGCCGGATTGTTTAAGGAAGAACGGATTATTGCCTCGGAACAGGCTGCCCATATTATAGCCAATGGTAAACCGGTTTTGAATTTTTGTGCGAATAATTATCTGGGATTATCATCGCATCCGGCCACTATCGAAGCCGCCCACAAAGCCATCGAACAACGGGGATATGGATTAAGCAGTGTTCGTTTTATTTGCGGTACACAGGATATTCATAAAGAACTCGAAGCTAAAATTTCCGCTTTTCTGGGTACGGAAGATACCATATTGTATTGTGCTGCCTTTGATGCCAATGGCGGATTATTTGAACCCTTGCTGAATGAAGAAGATGCCATTATTTCTGATGAGTTAAACCATGCCTCTATTATTGACGGCATCCGTTTATGTAAAGCCGAACGGCATCGCTACAAGCATAACGACATGGCCGATCTGGAAGAAAAACTGAAGGCTACCCAACATTGCCGGAGCCGCATGATTGCTACCGACAGTGTATTCAGTATGGATGGTACGGTAGCTCAATTAGATAAGATATGTGCTTTAGCCGAACAATACGATGCCATAGTAATGACGGATGAATGTCATTCCAGTGGATTTATGGGCAAAACGGGCCGGGGGGTTCATGAACTTTGCGGTGTAATGGATAAAGTAGATATTATTACCGGCACCTTAGGGAAAGCACTGGGTGGAGCGAATGGTGGCTTTACTTCAGGACGTAAGGAAATTATTGCCATGCTGCGCCAGAAGAGTCGTCCTTACTTATTTTCCAATACACTGGCCCCCAGCATTGTAGGTGCATCCATTGCCATTCTCGATATGCTGAGTGAAACCACAGCCCTACGCGACAAACTGGAACAAAACACGACCTACTTCCGTGAAAAAATTACTGCCGCCGGCTTCGATATCAAACCAGGCATACACCCTATTGTTCCTATCATGTTG
>CAYWKR010000100.1:0-7113 GCA_964458785.1 uncultured Bifidobacterium sp.
TAATGCTCCAATGGCGGCGGCCAGATATGAATCTCCGGCCATTTCATCGTCGCCAAATGTTTCTGATAAGAGGCCAAAAAAAGTTCCGAAAACGACAAGCGGTACTCCTGCAGAAACTCCTGAAATAATCAAGGCTTTCCCGGCATTTCGATTCCGTAAATTCACTTGATACATGTGGTGCAGGGAGTCCTGATCGGTAATTAGCCGGAGAATATTTTTTGGATGAAGAGGAAGAAAATACGGTTCATTATTCTTTTGAATAAAGGCCGGGCCCCTGAATGGTTTTAGCGAGTCCCGGTTATTATTTATGTCGGCATTGGCATACACATTTATTTTTCCATGAATCTTTTGTTGTAAGAGTTGTTGCCCGTTGCAGTTGGCATAGAATAATCCATTGATGCGTGCAAAGCGGATGTGATGAATGGAAATGATTTGATCCATTACCCGGATTTTTTTCCAACGTGAAACCATTTCATGATCTGCTTCTATGGGTTTGGAATAGTAAAGGGTATCTTGTTTGTCTGTTACTATAAAGTCGCCTGAGTTTTGTGCATGGGAAAACAAGGACAGGTTGCAGAGTATCAGAAAGAAAACAGGTTTCATTTTTTATTTTTTTCGAAAGTACCCTGACATATTCAGCATGAAATTAACCTGGATCAGTTTTTTCAGAAATAATAGATCACACGACCTACTGATATAATTCAGTCAGGCGTTCGAATGTAAAATCGCTCAGTTCCTGAATACGGTTTCGACTCATGTCGAATGGAATTCCGGCTGTTTGATAAAGCTTTTTCAAATCCATGGTATATCCTTTCGACAGGGCCTGAAGATATGAATTCAGTGTGCCGAAGGGATTTTTTCTGAAATTCATCCATAGCGCAATGGCTCCCAATTGTGCAATGCCATATTCAATATAATAGAAGGGTACTTCAAACAGGTGTAATTGTTTTTGCCATAAGATGGTTCTGTAATCTTCCATATCCTGCCAATTCAGTTCTTTGGATTGGTATGACCGATGAAGAGAAACCCATTTTTCTTTTCGTTCCTGTGCGGTATGTTCAGGATGGGTGTACATCCAGTGCTGAAATTCGTCGATGCAGGCAATCCATGGAAAGATGATCAGGATTCGTTCCAGTTCCTCCGCCTGTGCTCTTTTCAGTTCGGTTGCCCCGGGGTAGAATACATCCCAATGTTCCATACTGAATAATTCCATGCTCATACTGGCCAGTTCAGCCATTTCCATCGGGTATTCCTTGAATGCATTCAGCGGTAATGGATGACATAAAAATGAGTGTATGGCATGTCCGCCTTCATGCATCATGGTAACCACATCATCGGCAGTACCGGCTGCATTCATAAATATAAAGGGTGCCCCGGTTTCGGCCAGCGGGCAATTATATCCTCCGGGTGCTTTGCCTTTCCGGCTATCCAGATCGAAGTGCCCCAGTTGCTTCATCTTTGTAAGGCATTGTGCAAGAAAAGGCATCAGACGATCAAAAACGGCTATCGATTTTGCCAGTAATTCCGAACCATCGGTAAAGGGTTTCAGTGGTTCCCGCCCGGCCGGTTCGGCATCGGTATCCCATGGTTTCAATTCCGGTATGCCAAGTACTTTTTTCTTTTCAGCAAAAACCGCGTCAACCAATGGAAGAATACATTCTTTCACCGACTGATGAAATTGCATGCAATCGTTCACGGTGTAATCAAAACGTCCCAATTCTCGAAATTTATAATCACGGTAATTATCAAATCCTGCATTCCGGGCCACCTGGTGTCGTATGCTTATTAATTGATCCATCAAATCATCCAGCGCTTTTTCGTCCTGCTGGCGGCGCACTGCTACTTTGCGGAATACCTCTTCCCGTAGCAAACGGTCGGGATTGGAAAGGAAAGCAGAAGCCTGCTGCAGGGTGAGCTCTTTGTTTTGAAACTCAATAGTCATTTTACCGGTTAAAGTGCCATATTGCTGTGCCAGTACATTGAGTTCAGCATGCAGCGGAACATTTTCTTCTCTGAATAATTCCACTTCATTTTTTACCGAACGGATAAAAGGCATGTACTCTTCACTGTTCAATTCGGGAAGGTATTTACACGACAGGAGTTTGCGATTGAGTTGATCGTGGAAAGGTTTGATGAGCGGTTCGATTTCGAGACAAAAAAAATGGAAGGCCTCTTCCAGTTTTTTATTTTCAGTATCACAGGTCATTTTAATCTGACGCCAGCATATGTCTTCGCTGATAACCGATTGCAATTCACTCCATTGTTTCAGCCACTGAACGAGATCCTGAACATGGTTGATTTCAAATGAAAGGAGCTGTTCGTAAAATGGCTTAAGGTCGTTAAATGTTTGAATACGGAAATCCTCTGGCAGAAACTGACGGGATAATTTTTCGATATGTGCGTTGTACATCAGAATGATTTTTTCAGGGGCGAAGCTATATTATATTTTAAGGCAGACCGGCTGGTTCTATAATTTATACGCTTGCAGTTGGTCGGCAATGGTACGATCGTTACTTAAACGGGGTACTTTGTTTTGTCCGCCCAGTTTCCCAATTCCTTTCATATAGCGGATGAAGGCATCCCGTTGCAGACATTGAATTTTAAGGGGTGTCAGAATATGACCGCGAATGAGGTCATCGTAATAAATATTACGCTGGCGCATCTCGTGGTCAAGGGCTTCTTCAAAGGCAGCCAGATCTGAAGGCATGTGTTCAAATTCAACAAACCATTCATGATAGCTGTTATCGTTGTTTACCCTGATATAAGGTGCAACTGTGTATTCGATGGTTTTTACACCAAATTTCAGGCAGCAGCATTGCATGGCTTGTTCGGTTTCTTCAGCAATAACGTGTTCGCCAAATGCAGAAATAAAATGTTTGATACGCCCACTCACCACAATGCGGTATGGGTTCAGATGAACGAAGCGGATGGTATCGCCAATATTATACGCCCATAGTCCGGCATTACTACTTACAAGCAAAGCATATTGCTTTCCGGTTTCTACTTCTGCCAGCGACAGCCTTTTGGGTTCTTCTTTAAAAATTTCTTCCACCGGTACAAATTCAAAATACATTCCGGCTTTGGTATTCAATAATAATCCTTCTTCCGCTTGTGAATCCTGATAGGCAAAAAATCCTTCACTGGCCGGAAAGGTTTCAATGGTATCTATTTTCCGGCCGATGCTTTCGAATAGTTTGGTTTTATAGGGTTCGAAGTTGACCCCCCCATGAACGAGTAAAGAAAAGGATGGGAAAAGTTCGCCAATGCTTTTTCCGCTTTTACTCATCAGGCGATCGAAATACATCTGCATCCATGGTGGAATTCCACTGATGAGTCGCATGTCCTGATGAATAGTTTCCTCTACAATGGCATCGAGTTTGGTTTCCCAGTCTTCGATACAGTTGGTAGCATACGAGGGTAGGCGATTTTTTGTGAGGTAAGCCGGTACATGATGATTTACGATTCCGCTCAAACGGCCGGTACGAATACCGTGTACAGTTTCCATTTCCGGTGACCCGGAAAGAAATATCATTTTTCCGTTCACAAAACCATTGTTCCCGGTTTCGGCCATATAACAAAATAAGGCATTGCGGGCAGCCTGAATATGAAATGGCATACTTTCACGGGTAATGGGAATATATTTTACTCCACTGGTGGTACCGCTGGTTTTGGCGAAATACATCGGGCGCCCGGGCCACAAGATATGGGTAGCACCCTGTTTAATCTCTTCGATCCAGGGCTTAAAGGCTTCATAGTCTCGGATGGGGACAGCCTGCGTGAATTCCTTATGCTGGTTCACCGAAGAAAAGTGATGTTCTTTTCCGAAACGGGTTGTGGTTGCATTCCGCAGTAAATACCTTAAAATGGCCTGTTGATGAGATAAGGCATGGTGTGCATTATGCTGAATGCGGGAACGGATATACCGTGAAAGGGGCATTGCCAGTGCCGATTTAATACTCATGGGTTTCAAAGGTACAAGGTGGCACCCAATGGATTATTTTAAAATTGACAGGCTTTTCGGTTCATTCGCATGCAAAAATATTTAATATGAGTATCGTTGATACGGGTATTATCGTATATGGCGGGGAAGTAGAAGGGAATTGAATTTGGAAAAAAGAAAAATGGGTCTATCTTTGCCGTCCAAAATTTTAAAAGCTATTTTATGTTCGCTATTGTAGATATCGCCGGTCAACAGTTCAGGGTGAAGCAAAACGATAAATTGTATGTTCATCGTCTGGCTGGAAATGTAGGAGATGTAATCGATGCCAAGGTGTTGATGACCTCAAACGGATCTTCTGTTCAGATGAGTGGTTCGGCTAAAGCAGAAATTCTCGATCATCTGCAGGGGGATAAAGTAATTACTTTTCATAAGAAAAGAAGGAAAGGCTACACAAAGAAAATTGGTCATCGCGAAGCATTGACTCAGGTAAAAATTACTTCGCTTGCATAATTAATTATCGTATTACTCCATTAAAATAAAAACTTCAACTCATGGCACATAAGAAAGGAGAAGGTAGTGTTAAAAACGGAAGAGACTCTCACAGCAAACGTTTGGGCGTAAAATTATTCGGCGGTCAGGCTGCAGTGTGTGGAAATATTATTGTAAGACAAAAGGGCAATGCTTATCACCCGGGTGAAAATGTAGGTCAGGGAAAAGACTTTACTTTATTTGCATTACGTGACGGAACCGTTACGTTTAGAAAAACGAAAGAAAAAACTTTCGTATCTATTTTGTAAATATGAAAATATATTTTATATATTTGTCATTGTAAAGTTCTTTTTTTACTAACCTTAAAATTCACAAAATGGCAACAGCAAAAAAAGCTGCTAAAAAAGCAGCGCCAAAAAAAGCTGCAACTAAGAAGGCAGCGCCAAAAAAAGCTGCAACTAAAAAAGCAGCACCAAAGAAAGCCGCTAAGAAAGCAGCACCAAAGAAAGCCGCTAAGAAAGCCGCTCCAAAAAAGGCCGCTACTAAGAAAGCCGCTCCTAAAAAAGCCGCTCCTAAGAAGGCAGCTACAAAGAAAGCCGCTCCTAAAAAAGCGTAACACTTTCTTTCTTACACAGAAAGTAAAAAAGCCCGGATTCCTTCCGGGTTTTTTTTTGCACCTGACTATGTTCTTCCTATGTATTAATAGCTGAATTCACCATAAGGGCCCCGGATCAGCAATTCTTTCTTTTCAGCTTCTTCCACCCGGCCTACCACACGGGCTTCGATACCCCATTGTGAGGCTTTGTCGATCAGAGCCGGTGCTATATCCGGAGAAGTATATATTTCAAGACGGCTACCCATATTAAACACCTGATACATTTCACGGAATGGTGTTTTTGATGATTCCTGTATCAATTGAAATATCAGTGGAATATCGAATAATTGATCTTTCACTATCCGAAGCGGCCCATCGATATACTTCATACATTTTGTTTGTCCACCGCCGGTATTATGTACGATGCCATGTATCTGATCACGGTGTTGATCGATAATATTCTTTACCAGAGGTGCAAAGGTTCGGGTAGGGGATAATAACAGTTTGCCTATGGCTATATTATTTTCAGCCTTATCGGTCATACGATAGTTTCCCGAATAGCAAATTTCTTCAGGTACCAGACTGTCAAAAGATTCCGGAAAATGTTCCCTGTAATATTTGTTCAGAATATCGTGCCGGGCACTGGTAAGTCCATTACATCCTATACCGCTATTGTACTCTTTTTCATATTGGCATTGTCCAAACGAAGCAAAGCCAACAATCACATCACCGGCCCGGGGGTGTATACTAATTACATTTTTTCGTTCCATTCTTGTAAAAGCTGTATAGCCAACATCAATGGTTTTTACAAGATCCCCTACATCGGCAGTTTCTCCACCGGCCAGGTGAAGGTCGATGCCCAGTGCGCGCCATTCCTGTATTAGTTCATCACAACCATTAATCACAGCAGCTAAAACTTCTTTCGGAATTAGTTTTTTATTCCGGGCAATGGTAGAAGACACGATAAAATGGGAAGTGGCCCCCGAACAAATCATATCGTCGATATTCATCACCAGCGCGTCCTGTGCAATTCCTTTCCATACACTCAAATCGCCGGTTTCTTTCCAATATAAATAAGCTAGAATAGATTTTGTACCGGCTGTATCGGCATGCATGATACAGGCATAGGCATCATCCATACTCAGATAGTCGGGAAGTATTTTGCAAAAAGCATTTGGATACAGCCCCTTGTCGAGATGCCGTATCGCCTCATGCACATCTTCCTTCTGCGATGAAACGCCCCGTTGTTCGTAAAGCTCACTCATGCGCCAAAGGTAATAAACAGAATCATCAGTCCACGACCTGTATGCATTTTCCGTTTTGAACCGGATGTAATTCGCCAAATGGTTTACAACACGATTCCGGTAAGGCTAACGACCTCAGGATTTCTTCAAATTCGTTTTGATGATGGGGATCTACTGCAACCAATAAACCACCACTGGTTTGTGGATCCGCCAGAACTGGTAAAAATTCTTCCCTTACCGATTCAATTTTATGCCCATAGCTTTTCAGATTGCGTTGTGTACCGCCGGGAATACAATTCAACGCCAGGTATTCATGAATTTCATTCAATACCGGAATATCCTGAAAGCGGATATTGGCTTGCAAACCACTTCCTTCACATAGTTCGCTCAGATGACCCAGCAACCCAAATCCGGTCACATCGGTCATGGCACTCACATAATCCAGGGTGCCAAAAAGTTCACCAGCCTTATTCAGCTGTACCATAGATGCCGGTGCAATATGACTATGTTCAGGTTTCAGGAGTGATTTTTTTTGTGCCGTAGTTAAAATACCTACGCCCAGTGCTTTGGTTAAATAGAGGAGGTGATTATTCTTTGCACTGGCATTTTTCTTAAGATGCCGGTGAGAAACAATGCCGTTTACTGCCAGTCCGAAAATAGGTTCGGGACTGTCAATGCTATGTCCGCCTGCCAATGTAATACCCGCTTCGGCACAAACAGCCCGCGAGCCTTCCAGAACCTTACGGGCTATTTCCGGTGCCAGCTTGTCGATAGGCCACCCCAGAATGGCAATAGCCAGAATGGGTTTTCCCCCCATAGCATACACATCACTGATGGCATTAGCC
>CAYWKR010000101.1:0-7088 GCA_964458785.1 uncultured Bifidobacterium sp.
CAACAACTCATCATGGCAAATAAAATAGCCTCTGAACCACCGGTTGTTACAATAATCTGATTGGGATTTAATTCAATACCAAAGCGGTGATAATAGGTACACAGTTTTTTTCGGTACGATTCTATTCCGGCACTATGGCTGTATTCCAACACTTTCATATCACTGTGGCGAACGGCATCCAAAACAGCCGGTGGCGTAGCAATGTCGGGTTGGCCGATATTTAAATGATACACCCGGATTCCTTTTTTCTTTGCGGCTTCGGCAAAGGGAACCAGTTTACGAATGGGGGAAGGTGGCATTTGTTCTCCGCGCTGTGAAACAGAAGGCATGCTATGTGAATTTGTTGAGGGGGCAAATATAAATCAGGTATCCGGGCTTTCGGAGTATTGATTCAGTATTTGAATAGCTTGTTCTTATATTTACCCGCCATGCTGAAGCGCTACTTTTTATCGAACCTGATGGTGGTTCTGGTGCTGAATATTCTCATCAAACCGGTATGGATATTCCTGATCGATCGCAGCGTACAACTCGAATTAGGGCATCAGGAATATGGGTTATACAGTGCACTCATCAGCCTGTCGGTTATTTTCAGCATTTTGCTCGACTTTGGCATTACCAACTTCAACAACAGGCATATCGCCGGAAATAGTCAGGAAATGGCTATGACCTTGCCCAACCTGATGATGGCGAAAGTGTTTTTTTCGCTCATTTATTTCGGTATACTTTGCTGCATAGCCTATATGCTGCATTATCGGGGAGAAGCAATGTATTGGCTTCTGTTAGCCGGTCTGATTCAGTTTTTGAATTCCTTTCTGCAATTCCTGCGTAGCAATATTTCAGGCAACCAACATTTCAAAACCGATAGCTTTCTTTCGGTGGTAGATAAAGTGTTGATGATTGTGGTGTGCGGATATCTTCTATGGGATCCTTTTCAAAAGCACTGGTTGAATATCGAACATTATCTTCTGATTCAGGCGGGTGCTTATTTTCTGGCTATAGTACTGGCCTTGGGAATTATCATTCATAATTATACCCGGATACACTGGAGCCATTTTTCATTTAATCAAATGAAACGCTTCAGCAGACAGAGTTTGCCCTATGCCACCCTGATTCTGCTCATGGGATTATATATGCGCAGTGATTCGCTTTTATTAGAACGGCTTGAAGGGGCTGAACAAAGCAGTATTTATGCCGAAGCTTTTCGGATTCTCGATGCCCTGAATATGTTGGGGGTATTATTGGCTGGAATTCTGTTGCCAATGTTTACCCGCCTGATCAGCCGGAAAATGCCGGTGGATTTAATTCTTCGTACCAGCACGAACCTGATCTTTTCACTTTCCCTGGTGATTTATGCCCATAGTTTATGTTACCCGAAATCTATTATGCTGTTGCTCGACCCGAACGCGGATGCCCACTTACCCCTCACTTACCAGGTATTGATCGGGGCTTTCCCGGCATATTGCATCATGTATATTTATTCGACCCTGCTGACTGCGAACGGGAATATCCGGTTATTGATCCGCTTGTCGGTGGCTGCCTGTGTTCTCAGTCTTACCATGAACGCTATACTCATTCCGCTTCTCCATACCCTGGGAGCCGCAACCACTGCCCTCACCGTACAATGGTTTATGGCCATAGCCAGTCTGCTTTATTGTATACGTATTTTTCATCTGAAAGCAAACCCCAGGCGGGTAGCTCAGTTTGTTATTTTGTTTTTATTGGCCTGGGCTGCAAATAAGGGCTTGGTATGGGCCGGATGCTCCCTGCCGCTTTCGATAGGCATCAACGGAATCCTGTTCTTTTTGCTGGTTTACCTGGTTCGTTTGTGGGATGCCGATCAGGTACGACAATGGTTTGTACAATATAAAAGCGGGCAGTCCCGTTAAGGCGATGCGAAAAGAATATATTTGCGCACAAAGTTGATTATGAATACATCATACAATCTCTTCGGTATGTTGCGGGTGATCAGAAAGTGGAAATGGTATATTATCGTTTTCACCCTGCTGGTATCGGGTAGTACAGCCGTTTATTTCTTCCTTCAAAAAAATGTGTACAAAGCCTACGGTTCGTTTTTTCCTTCTTCGGCGGTTATGAGTGGGCGAATCAATTTGTTCCGGGAAACACAGCAGGAATGGATTGATTTTTTTGGGGGTGAAAATGAAGTGGACCGGGCTTACGTGGTCGGAAATTCGGCGGCAGTGATCAGCTATCTGATCGATAAGTTCGATTTCCCGGCGCATTATCAGATCGATGTAAAATCAGATCCGAATGGTTCAAAGAAAGTGTATAAGCGATTTGTCAAGAATTTTAGCCTGAGCCGCTCCGGATATAAGCACCTCGAAGTGAATTTTACCGATGAAGATCACGATCTGGCTTACCGGGTAGTGAATGAAGCGATGAACCGGACTGAAGATTTATTACGTGAACTCTATCGGAATATTAATCTGCAACTGGCTTTATCGCTCGAAAAGCGCACCGATTCCATTAGTACGCAATTGAACCTGTATACCGATTCATTGGTGCATATGCGTGTTCGTTATGGCATTTATGATTTATTAAGTCCGGGCCGGAGCAACCTCATACAGGCATCAGCCAAAGGAAGTGGCGAGCAATACGCCAGCGGACTGGAACAGATTCAGAATATTGAAGAGATAAAAGACCGGCTCACCATCGACCGGGCGAAATATATCAGTCTGGCCAATGAATTTAAAACTGCCGGATTCAAAGGCTTTCCTATGATTCATGTTGTGCAGTGGGCTACACCCAATGGTCCCAAAGCCGGGCCTTATCGAATTCTGGGGGTAGGGATGGCCTTTGTATTATCGCTTGTATTTGCTATTCTGATGGCCATGGTTGTTGAATTCATACGGAATCACCGTGAAGATATTTTCAGCGATACAGAATAAATCGTTTCCGGAACGAAGTTTGTTTCTGGGAGCCAGTTTGATTTTTCTGCTCTGTAGTTTGTTTTCCTTCTGGATGCAGAACATGGTAGTACTGTTACTTCCATTTCTGCTTCCGTTCACAATATATATAGCGCAGGATGTACGAAGAGCCTTCTGGTTAATGCTTTTTTTTATTCCGTTTTCGATGAACCTGCAGGAACGTATTGGTATTGGCATTGACTTTCCGGATGAACCGTTTATGCTCTTTCTCAGCTGGGTATGTTTGCTGCATTTGTTTTATCCTCATCACCGAAAGGGAATTTGGAATTGGTTGAAACATCCGCTGGTTCTGGTGATACTGGCCATTTTAGTCTGGACATTAATCACTGTTCTCTTTTCGCAGGATAGTTTGTTCTCGCTTAAATATTTTGTCAAACGACTGTGGTACATTTTGCCATTCCTTGTCTTCGGGGGCTATTTGTTTGGAGAGGAAGGGAATGAACGCAAAGCTTTTATGATGTTGTTCATTCCTCTTCTGTTTATTATTCTGTTGGTTTTATACCGATTCAGGGAATTAGGATTTCGATTTGAAGAGGTGCATGATCCCATACAACCTTTTTTTCAGAATCATGTAATGTATGGTTCAATGATATCGAGTGTGGTGCCGCTTGTTTTTGCCGCCTGGTGGATTCAGAAACCTTTTCATCGGAACTGGATACTGTTGCTGGCTGCCATTGGCATATTTCTGGCCGGGATCTATTTTTCGTATTCAAGAGCCGCATGGATGGCCGTGCTATTCGCCATAGTAACCATGGTGGCCATTCGTTTTAAAATAATGCATTACCTGTTGCTTTGCTTTTATGCTATTGTTCTGGCAGGGGTGTTGTGGCTTTCTCATCAGAATCAATACCTGAATTATCGTCCCCGTTTCGAGAAAACCATCATGCATGAATCCCTGACCGATCATATTATGGCTACACTGCAGGGAACCGATATTTCTTCAGCCGAGCGCTATTATCGTTGGATCGCTGCCGTAAGAATGAGTCAGGACCATCCGCTGGTGGGTGTGGGGCCTAATAATTTCTACGATTACTATAAACAGTATACTATTACTTCGTACCGGACCTGGGTGAGTCGAAATCCTGAGCGATCTACCACGCACAATTACTTTCTGTATATGCTGGTTGAACAGGGCTATCCGGGCATGATAGGTTATGCTTTTCTTTTGTTAGCCTTATTCTGGTATGGACAAAGGGCATGGCATCAGAGTCGGAATAAAAATGAACGACGTATGCTCATGGGTGTATTGGGTATGATGGCCGCTATTTTTATTAATAATTTTTTCAGCGAGTTGTTGGAAACAGATAAAATCGGAAGTCTGTTTCTGTTGGGACTTGCTTTCATAATTCGCGTAGATGTAAAAAACAGGGCGAATCAGAAGGAGGCGGTTTCACTCCGTTGATTGTATCGTTTAATTCTGACTTGTTCGTCCGGAATTATGTACATTGCCATACCATGAAAAAAGATCGGATTCGGATTGCCTTGCTGGATGATCATCAGATTGTGCTGGATGGACTTTGTCTCTTGCTGGAAGATCAGGAGCAGCTTGAATTAGTACATTCCGATACCAGCAGCCAACGAATGATGGACTGGTTGCTGAATCATTCAGTGGATATTTTGTTGAGTGATATCATGATGCCTGAAATGGACGGATACGAATTGGCCTGTAAAGTGAAGAAGGAATTACCCGGTATAAAAATTATTGCCTTGTCGATGAATGGAGAACCTGAACTTGTTCATAGGATGATTGATGAGGCCGGAGTAGAAGGATTTGTATTAAAGACCTGCGGACAGGCTGAACTGCTGAAAGCGATTGATCAGGTTTCTTTGGGTAAGACCTATTATGCCGGTGAAATTAGCCTGGCACGCCGGGCCTATCAGCAGCATATGGAAGAAGATCAGGCTATTCTGCTTACCCCCCGGGAGATAGAGGTGATTCGGTGCATATCGAAGGAGATGACGAATCGTCAGATTGCGGATACGCTTTTTATCAGCGAACGAACGGTAGAAACACACCGGAAGAATATTTTTCGCAAGACCGGAGTGCACTCCATCATTGGGTTATTGGATCTGGCCAGAAGTAAACACTGGATTTGATTCAGGTATGCTTCGACTGATCGATGAAGTACATGTCTATTTCACCTTTATTCTTAGCCTGAATTTTACCCCGGTAAATACAGGGAAACTGGTGTTGAATCAGTTCGTGGGTCGATCCACTCAGGTTAATTTGTCCGCTTTCACTTTGTTGTTCCATGCGGGCAGCTGTATTCACGGTATCGCCCCAGATATCATAAGCAAATTTTCGTTTTCCTACGATGCCGGCTACCACAGGACCAGAATTCAGACCAACCCGGATATTGAATTCCGGTTTATTTTGTTTTAGCCACAGAACCATTGCAATCGCTGCCTGAACGGCATGTATAGCATGTTCTGTATCCTTGTTGGGAACACCGGCCGCAGCCAGATAGGCGTCACCTATAGTTTTTATTTTTTCAAGATGAAATTCATCGGAAATAGCATCGAAGGCGGTAAAGCAAACATTAATCTCTGCCACCAGCTGTTGTGGATTCATTTTCTGACTGATGGAAGTAAAGTTCACAAAATCGGTAAAAAGAACGGTGACTTCATCAAATTGTCGGGCTACAGCTGATCCGGTTTCTTTTAATTCTTCGGCCACTTCAACAGGAAGAATATTGAGCAGGAGTTTATCACTGCGTTTCTTTTCACTTTTTACTTTATTATGTTGCCGGAAAGTCACCCATAGCAAAGTCAACAACAAGGCTGAAGCAATTAAGAAGACATTGCGTTGTTGCTGTTTATATTTTAATTCGGAATTCTGATGTGCAATCTGTTGTTGTTGCAGATCCGACTTGTATTTTGTCTGCATTTCAGTTACACTTTTCATTTTCTCGGTATTGTATAAGGAATCGCGTAAGGAAAGGAACTGCGAAAGATATCGATAGGCCGATGCGTAATCATGATTGGATGCAGCCGATTCAGCTAATCCACTTAAAGCTTTGGCCAACCGTTCAGGGTCATTTGTTTCTTCAGCAAGGACAGCCGATTTTTCAAAGTAAACTGAGGCGCTATCCAGATTATTTTCATACTTAAATAAAATGCCCATATTAAAAAGCAGGATACACATTTCGTGCCGCATGTTGAGGGCATCATATAAATGCAGTGCTAATTGATAATATCCACGGGCAGTATTGTATTGCTTGGTTTCGGTATAGCAAGCCGCGAGGTTGGAACAATTGCGGGCTTTGTCGGCTGTAGAATTAGTGTTTTGAAGTAATTGGGCTTCCTTCAGGAAATACGAGATAGCTTTTGGATACAAGCTGACTTGCATATAATAAGTTCCCATACCTGAATAGGCTTTCTGCATGGAAAGGCTATCGTTCAGTGATTCTGAAAGCTGAATACTTTTTGTGAAGTAGTTTTTGGCTTCTGATGCATCATTATAGGACATATACAAAGCACCTAAATCTGTATACGCTTCAGCGATACCAACTGAGTCACCAATTTTTTGTCTCATTCGAATGCATTCAAATAAAATGTAAATGGCAGAATCTTGTTTCCCAGTTTCTTTATAAATATAACTCAGACGTAAACAGACATTGGAAGTGCCTCTGAAATCCCGTTGTTCATTTCGAAGTTGATGGGCTAATTGCGCGTAAAATAAGGCTGAATCATTTTGCCCTTTATTATTGAATAAAACTCCTAACCGCATTGCTGCGCTTCCCATTCCTTTTTTGTATTGATTGTCTACAGATACTTTCCAAGCTTTTTTTGCCAGTAGAAAGCTCGAGTCAGGATGCTGATTTTCTAATTCATAAGCTTTTAATAGCCATTGATTAATGGTTGTGGTATCGGGTGCAGAAAACGAACAAGTGTGAATCGTCAGAAGGAAAATGAAAATCAGTAAAAAAGAATTACCCTGTTTGTCACTCATTGAGAAGGATTAAAATACCTTATAATTTATAGCAACTCTGATAATCGAATTCAACGGCCTCCTCTAGTAAGTCATTTAAAAAACGTACATTTTCGTAAGGAATAATAGAACTCATAAATTTGCATGCACTCTCCACTGCAAGAAATCCGACAGAATTCTGTGTGCTTACCCTGTCATCCGTTGTATTAAGC
>CAYWKR010000102.1:0-7015 GCA_964458785.1 uncultured Bifidobacterium sp.
CAAATCACCAAATCATCATAATGTATACCCCAATGCCGCATACCATGCAATACTCGGGCCCTGTACACCGCATTGCCTCCAATATACGGGCAAGTAAAGGCAAGGGTTTCAATATCTGCCTGTTCTTCTTCATTCACTCTCCGCAGAGTCTCCGCTTCGGGACTCTGCGGGCCATTACGTCCTATCATATCAATTGCTTTCATTTCTCGAAATTAATTTCTTTCATCTTCATTACGTGTTCTACCTTCCCGAAAAGTGAATCTGTCTTGGTAAAAAAGGAAATTGGTCAATAAGATCTTGGAAGTGGAAACGGGTATCCCTCAGGGTCCCCTAACGAAAGCATAAAATGAAGTGATGCAGCATAGGGGGCAGAAGAAAACCCTTTAGCAAACGAGATGCCATGTAGAAACAGATAAACAGTATAAATGGAAGAAAAGAATAGAGCGCTGTGTTCCTGTCAGAGTAATGTTGACAGGTAGCTTCAACGATTTTGTGCCTTCAACTCAATACCTGGTACACCATCAAGGAACAGAAATAGGCTAACAGCCCCATTATAAAAAACTGAAGTACAGGATATTTCCAGCTACCGGTTTCCCGTTTTACAATGGCCAGGGTACTCATGCATTGTAAAGCAAATGCATAAAACAACATCAGTGAAATACCGGTGGCCGGGGTATAAATTTTATTTCCTTCATCGTCGCGAGCATCCTCCATTCGTTGCCGAAGTGTTTTATCATCGGCCTCATCTACACTATATAAAGTAGCCATGGTACCCACAAACACTTCGCGGGCGGCAAAGGAAGTAATTAAAGCAATACCCATTTTCCAATCGAAACCCAACGGACGTATAGCCGGTTCGATGGTTTTACCGGTAAGGCCGGCAAAGGAAGATTCCAGTTCGGTTTTCTGAATATAATGCCGATCACGACCTGCGGGTCCATAATTCGATAAGGCCCAGAGAATAATGGAAATAAAGAAAATAATTTTTCCTGCGTCGGTGACAAAAACCTTTGCCTTCTGTAACATCGTATACGAAATGTTTCTCCACTGTGGCATGCGGTATACCGGAAGTTCCATTAAAAATATACTTCGTTCCTTGATTCGAATAAAGAAGCTGAGTAAACGGGCCATCAACAAAGCGGTAAAAAAACCCAGTAAATACAATCCCATCATCACCATGCCTTGTAAATTAAAAATTCCCAGTATACGATGATGGGGTACTACCAATGAAACCAGTACCGTATATACCGGAATACGGGCACTGCAACTCATGAGCGGTGTAATTAAAATGGTAATGAGTTTTTCTTTTTTGTTCTCAATGGTGCGGGCCGCCATAATAGCCGGTACGGCACAGGCCATGGCACTGATCATGGGCATCACAGATTTCCCATTGAGTCCGGCACTGCGCATAAGTCGGTCGGTAAGAAAGCTGATACGCGACATATATCCGCTGTCTTCGAGTACGGTGATTAACCCGAACAGGATCATGATTTGCGGAATGAAAATGACAATGCCATTGATTCCGGCCAGGATTCCTTCGAGGAAAAGATCGGTGAGAAATCCGCCGGGAAGATGTGAACGGAAAAACTGAGTCAGAAAAGAAAAGCCACTGTCGATCCATTGCATTGGATAATCGGCCAGCCAGAAGATGGATTGAAAGAGCAGAAAGAGTACCAGTAAAAGAAAGGCATACCCGAATACAGGATGTAAGAGATATTCGTCGGTTTTCTGACTGAATAACTCGCGCTGTAACGGATCGTTTTCGATGACGCAGCCATGCATAATTTTCCGGATACGGGCATACCGCTGCAAGGTTTCTTCGGCCTGAACCCGGGTTTTATTGAAGGCTATTTCGTGTAGTTCGCGACTGAGTTTTTCCTTTTCAGTTTCTGAAATCAAATCCAGTTTAGGATAAACCGCAGCAAAATGTATGGCCGACAAATCGCTGCTCACCTTTTTGTATTTCTTTACTATATCGATGGCTTTACCGGCCAGGGCATAATTATCGATAAAATCTCTACTGCCTGCTTCAACGGTATGCTGACCCAGAAGTGCCATTTGTTTTTTCAGTTCGTTGATGCCTTTGGTATTGCGGGGATTCACAGCTACTACCGGTTTCCCTAATTCGCGCGATAATCCATTCACATCGATCTGGATGCCCTTTTGCCGGGCGATATCCATCATGGTAAGCACCACAATGACCGGTTTCCGGAGATCGATGATTTGTGAACAGAAGAGAAGATTTCGTTTGAGATTGGAAGCATCTACCACTACAATCACCAGATCGATACGAACTGCAGGATCGTCGTCGAATAACACATCAAAGGTTACTACCTCATCGTCGCTCTTGGGATATAAACTATAAGTGCCGGGTAAATCGATGAGATTAGCCTGAACGCCATTTGGCAATGTGCATTTTCCGGTTTTTTTATCTACGGTGACCCCTGGAAAATTTCCCACCTTTTGATGTAGGCCGGTGAGGGCATTAAACAGCGAACTCTTTCCACTATTCGGATTTCCAACCAGGGCTATGTTCGTTGTACGTATCAAGGATGCAGGGGCAAATATAAGTCTGGCTCAAGGATTTCGGTTTTCAGATTCCTGCTTTCAGCGTTTCTTTGGCCCATGCTTCGAATCCGATATAAATCTATTTCCACTCCTTTTATTTATCCCTTCCGAACGGCGTACGGTATGAAGACCCATCAGGAGGCGCTGTTAATTGCCCTTGAAATGAATGGCGTTTGGGGTTATGGTGAAGCCCCGGCCATTGTGTATTACGGGGTGTCGGTGCAGGGCATGATTGATCAGTTGCTGTTGAAAACCAGTATTCTGGAACGATATGCCTTTACCACACCCGATCGCTTCTGGCATTTTTGTCATCACCTGTTTCCGAACGATTCATTCCTGGTAGCTGCTCTTGATATGGCTTATTGGGATTTGTATGCTAAAGTGCAAAAGAAGCCCCTTTTCGATTACTGGAACCTGACCGGTGGAACACCACCGCTTACTGATTATACGCTGGGTATAGACGAAGCGGATGTTTTGCTGCAGCGGATGAAGGAGAATCCCTGGCCGATATATAAAATAAAAGTAGGAAGGGAAGAAGATATGAACGTATTAAGAACCTTGCGTAAGGCGAGCGATGCGATTTTCCGTATCGATGCCAATGCATCCTGGAGTCTGGAACAAACATTGCAGCGCATGGATGAACTGGAAGCCTTGCAGATTGAATTGATTGAACAACCACTGGCCAAGGATGCCTGGGATGACATGAAGGTGCTTCGCGAAGCATTGAACAAACGTCAAAAAGCTATTCCGTTATTTGCCGACGAAAGTTGTGTGGGTGAAGACGATGTGAAGCGATGTGCCGGCGTGTTTGATGGGATCAACATTAAACTCACCAAATGTGGTGGCGTTACACCTGCCTTGCGTATGATAGAAGAAGCCCGGCAAAAAAACCTGAA
This sequence comes from uncultured Bifidobacterium sp., assembly GCA_964458785.1. Taxonomy (GTDB): domain Bacteria; phylum Bacteroidota; class Bacteroidia; order Chitinophagales; family Chitinophagaceae; genus OLB11. The sequence continues at coordinate 3,465 of CAYWKR010000102.1, forward strand.
GGTGATGATGGGTTGTATGAATGAAACAGAAACCGGTACCACCATCATGGCCCACTTTCTACCCATATTGGATTATGCTGATTTGGATGGCCCGCTACTGCTTCAGGTTCCGGAGATGAAAAATATTCGGTATGAAGGAGCCCGTTTGCTGCTGAATTAATCGAAACTTTGATTTCCGGCACCGGCAATTTTTACCAGTCGCTCAAAATCTTCCGCTTTCAGATCGTTATAGAAAAAGTGAATCGGATCTAACTTCTCGCCATTTTTTTCAACCTCATAGTGGCAATGCGGGCCGGTACTTTTTCCGGTATTGCCCACCCACCCAATGACTTCACCCCGTTTCAGCACCTGTCCCACCCGAACTTTAATTTTTACCATGTGGCAATAATGACTTCGGTAGCCAAAACCATGTCGAAGCCACACATGGTTTCCATAACCCCCTTCCTGATATTCGGCCAGTTCAACTTTTCCGTTCCCTGTGGCATATACCGGTGTGCCGGTAGGGGCAGTAAAGTCGATGCCGGCATGAAATTTTCCGATTTTGTAAATGGGGTCGATACGGGCTCCGAATCCGGAAGCGATGCGTTCGAGTTGTTTATTCGAAACCGGCTGAATAGAAGGGATACTGGCTAACATCTCGGCTTTATGACTGATAAACTTTTGCAGGCTATCGTACGAGGATTCCTGAAAACGGATTCTTCGATGCAACGACTCGAGGGCTTTACCAATATTCTGAACCAGCGCCTCGTTTGAATAGGGCGACAATCGCTGCTGCAAGGCCTCTTCATCGGGCACCACTTTTCCCTTCCGGATATTGGCAGGAAGGGGATCCGCTTCGAAGATCACCCGGTATACTTCATTGTCGCGTTGTTCGAGTTCCGCCATCCGGTTCTGGCTTTCTTCCAAATCGTTTCGTAATAAATCGTATTTCTCTTGCAGATAAGCCAATTGCCTGTTCATTCGTTTTTCGTTGGGCGACTGCAAATACCGGAAGGCCAGAGCCACCACCAGCGTAGAACTTACTGCTACCGCACTGAGTAAACCAAAAATGCGTAACAGCTTTTTCCAGAGCGGAACCCGCAACGGTTCAAATCGTTGTGTATGCTGACTGTAATAATATTTTACTTTTTTCAAGAAAAAAATTCACGACTAAAATACCCATTCCTGTTCATAAATCCGAACGGCTGCAGAATCAGCAAAGGGCTTCTGTTTCGGGTATCCCCTTCCGCTCGGAACGATGCAGGATATAAAGCACCGCCAACATAGGAAAATAAAAAAGCATGAGGGGGATTTTATACCGCATCAGGGTTCCGAAATTACCACTGGTTAAACCAACAGCCGCTGCAAAGGTGAGGGAAAAGATAAGGGCGAACATCAGAATTCGATCCCGAAAAATAAAACGGAATATACGCAAGCGTACTTTAAACACCACATAGAGGGTAATGAACAGGGTGAGCAAACTTTCAAGGGCAGCCAACAGGGTAATGGGTTTATTGGCTTCCCATATATAAGGTCTGAACAGGGTGACATTGATACTGGCAGGTACTAATTTGCTGATACTTCCCAGCGTAGGTTCAATAGTTCCGAGTGTATACCGACTGGAGGCAAAGTTTTCCTGGGTTAAATAATCGTAGTTGACTTTAATGGTATTCAGGATATTGGAAAAGGCAAATTGTTCGAGTTGGGATTCGAAGGTATTTCCGAAAAAATAGACTACCGAGCCCAGTAACAAAAGCAGCATAGGTAAGGCCGTAACCCGGAGCAGGGGATGACGGATTTTTTTTAACCACGAAATGAGTAGATAAAAAAGTAAAGCAATAAGCAATGCCAGCAGAATATATAGTTTAATCCGAATCAGCAGGTAGGCCATAACAGGTAACAGAATGAAATGATACCCTTTTATTTTTCGATGCTGGTGAATATCCATGATAGCAGAAAACAGGAATCCCATGGCACCGATACAATACACTTCTTTGGAGATTACAGATGACCAGAAGGCAACCGATGGGATATAAATACAGGAATAAGCGAATAAGCGGGCATGCCCCGGATAGGCTTTATGAAAGAACATAAAAATCTTCCAGCAACCGAAGTACGAGAAGAAGGACAAGAGCAGGGAGGTAACCAGAAAACTGTTTCCGGTTAAAAACGAAAGCACCGAAGTGAGTTTAATGACAAATGATTCGTTGGGCGCAAAAATGAAATGGCTCATTTCGAAATTCAAATCATTCAGGGAGAATTCGCTGTACGAGCTGAAAACAATTTGCAAAGCCTGTGCAGGATGAATATAGAAGAGCTGAATGATTTCATTCGAGCACCAGTAATAGGTGAACTGATCTACACCACCTGTATAAATGAAGGTATGATGAAAGAGGAAAAGAGGTAACAAAACCAATTTTAAAAGAAACCCACGAAAGAGATATGGTTGTATATCCGGATCGAGATGCCTGCGATAGATTTTTAAAAAGGTGAAGAGGATGGCGAGGCAAAGTGGAACGAGAAACAGGTCGCGTACAAAATACAAATGCTTGTACTGATGCAGTGTATCCTGTACCAGTTGACTGCTTTGGTGTAAACTTAAACTCATGTCAACTTTTGCAAAAGTTCAAGATACTTTGCATTGACTTTATGTACGTCAAATTTCTCTTCGGCGAGTTTACGACTTTGTTTTTCCATTTCCCTTCGTTCGGCCGGAGGAAGCAAAATCATTTTTTCCATCACTTCAGCCAATGCATAGCCGTTCCGGATGTCGACCGTATAACCATTGACATCATTCAGAATGGTTTCCCTGCAACCTACACTGGTTGTAGTAATCAGAGGGAGTCCCTTGCTTAATCCTTCCAGCAGAATACGGGGAACCCCTTCGCGGTAGTATGAGGGAAATACTAACACATCACATTCATCCAGCAAGGTATTCATATCATCTGTACCGGGTATATAGGTAATGGTTTCTTTCTTTGCTGCAGTTTCGATCAATTGGGGAGAAATGGCCGATGGATTATTGGCCGGAAGTCCACAAACAATAAATTGGCAATTGGGGTAATTTTTCTTTATACGTGCGGCGGCTTCAATAAATTCAATGATTCCTTTTTCCTTCACCAGTCTTGATGTCCATAAAAACCGTAAGCATAAGCAATTCTCTTCGAAGCGGGTTTTGGGTGGAAAAAGGGAAAGGTCGATCCCCGAACCATTCACTACATGTGTTTTGTATTCAGGAACTAATTCGTGTTTCAGAAAATATTTTCTGTCATCAGGGTTTTGAAAAACGATGGCATCAGACCGGCGAAAGGCGAGCCTGTATAATCGATGCATCATCAGGCTTACCCAATCACCGCCAGCCATTCCGCTACCCAGTCCGTTTACGGTATTTATATAAACCACCTGTTTAAAAACAGTACCCAGGTTGAAATAAATATTGGCTTTGGCTGTATAGCACAAGGCTGCATCGAAACGATACTTGCGTTGAATACGTCTGAATTCGAACATGAGCTGAATGTCGCGAAACGGATTCGATTCTTTCGCCTGTAAGCGGCGAACGGGAACAAAGGGAA
>CAYWKR010000103.1:0-6826 GCA_964458785.1 uncultured Bifidobacterium sp.
TCAACTTTTCAGTTACCAAAGACTCAACGACCGTCTTATTAAGTAATACAGAAATGCTATCATTCAAACCAAGTGCGTATACTAAATCAGGTTTGCCATCATTATTGAAATCAGCACTCATTACAAACCCAGGGGTTGCATTAAATTTTAGATAAAGTGAATTTGTAAAATTTCCATTTACATTTCCTAAATAAATAGCACTACTATCTGCTACATCTCCTGTCATTGCAATATCCAATATACCATCTAAGTTAAAATCTGTTATTGAAGCATTTGCTTTTTGGCCTAATGAAATTAATGGTGGGTAAATAGTTGGTGGATCAAAACCTCCAATACCATTTCCTTTGAAATTATAAAAACTCGAACTATTAAATGAAGTTATATCACAATTTCCATCATTGTTCATATCCTCAAGTATTATTTGGTTTGCAAAAGTTCCAGTCTTAAGGGAATAATTATAATTGAATTGACCGTTTCCACAACCCAGATAGATTAGAATGCTATCTTGACTCCATTCGTTGATAATAATATCTTCTTTCCCATCATGATCGACATCTCCCAAATCAATACTGCTAATAAAAATGGGCAATGCGGATTGATTAGGCCTGAATTTATTAATCAATGAATATCCACCAATACCATCACCTTTCATCACATAAATGGTATCCATGCTTTTAGAGCCTATAATAAAGTCTTTTTTTCCATCATTATCCACATCATGGTATTTAATACAGGTTGGTCGGCTATTAAAAGTATAAGTAACGATGTTGGTAAAGCTTGGCGCACCGGCCCCATACAATATAGTAACCTTCTTTTGGTTTTCATTGGCACAAGCCAAATCATCATAGCCATCATTATTAAAATCGGCACACATAATAAAGAAACCTCCAGCCCCATTATCAATATTTGTATAAATTGCTGGGGTATTAAATACACCACTTGTTGTACCTGTTAATATAGCTACCCGGTTTATACTAAAACTGGCCCCATAGACCGCTATATCGAGGATGCCATCATTATTAAAATCGCCACTACAAACACTACGTGGATTCATACCGATATGGTATTTCACCGGAGCCTCAAAATTCAGTTGGGCTTTCAGGCAAAGGTTGCTAATAATTAATAAGGTGCTAAAAAATAAGTATTTCATCGAACGATTTATTCTACAGTGAAAGGAATGGATTCAGATTCTGTTTTAATCAAATAAAGGCCTTTGGCTAGGGTGCTAACTTCAATTATTGTGTTTTCCTGCTTAATGATTCCCTTATAAATTGCATGTCCGTAAATATCCAATACTTGAAACTGAGTACCTGTCCCGGCAGTTACATTTAATACAGTAATCGCAGGGTTGGGGTATAAACGTAAGTTTGTATTGTGGGTATTTAAAGGACTATGATTTTTAAATGAATAATTACCCATTGCATTTATTTTATAATAAATATCAATATTGCCGGCTGAGTATGCTGTTGCGTATCTGTAGGGATATTGGCCATGACTACATACTGAAGTTCTGGTACCAAAATCAGGCATTCCATTGTAATCTATCTGATACCAGGTATTATAGAAATAGGGAGGTGTTGATGCTGTATTATTACCAATGGGATTCATGGCACCAACTACATGATACGTGCTGCTACTTCCATTGCTTTCTGCCGTCATCCACGATAAAAATGCATCCGGAGAACCTGTACCATTATTCATCCAATCTAAAGCAGGTTCATAATTCCGGTAGTAAAGTGGTATGCTGTTATAAGGTGCATCAATGGTGATATCGGTAATAGTGCCTCCTACTGAATTGGAATAAAGCAAATGTTCCTGTGAAGCATATCCAACAATTGAAAGAGCGACACCCCAGTCCATCATTGTACCGGAGACTCCAACATAATTATTTTCACCAGCCAGCTTTGGCCATCCTAGATTTGACATATTAATTAGACTTGTCGCTGAAAGTATTATCATTTGTATATTACTTGGCGGACCAGATGAATTGGTTTGGTCAACATTTAGGGTTGTTGTATTAAATGCTCCAAAAGTTATTTCTTCTATATAAGTAACACAAATAATATAGTCTGTTGTGGTATTATCATGTGATAATGCAATATCAGGATGAAATCTTGTTACTGTACCTGACCCAGGTGTATACCCACCCACTTGATTATAAACGCTGGCTGTATAGGGACTACTCCCTTCATAAATACTATAACGAATTTCATCGTTTGGATCGACTGCAACAATCGCATATCGTAAAAAGCCTAAATCATCATCAATTCGCGGATCTTTCATTACAGCGGCAGTATTAACGGGTTCACCTAAATTAGATGAATTCTGAGTAATAGTGATACCTGAACTGGAGTAGGTAATATCAAACATCATAATGAAGGCTCCGAAATTTACGTCATTGGTATTACATACGACAACCGCTTTGGTGGCATCGTCTATAAATACAATATCCGGTTTTGAAAATACGGTTGGATTACCAACCGAAAAAGAGACTGATGAGAATGGAAAATAATCGTAATTGGTACCATCAGTAACTATGATTCCGGCATCAACACCATCAAAAGCTGTGGCCACATAATCAGGGCCTGTAGTTGCATAATAGGCCATTTCATAATTTTCGAATATGCCAAATCCTGTCATACCAGGAATTTTTGTTTCAGCATAAGATGAAGATACCAGACTGATGTAGTTTGTTTGAGAATAAGAGGGCTTTGAAAAAAGCAAACTAAGAAAAAATAAAAAAGCAAATTTTGTTAATAAAAAAATGCTTTGGGGGGGGGTATTTGGCATAATACCCAACAGCGGAGGTTGAGATAAATTTCATGATTATCGATTTTGTTGTTCAAACCTACTATTCACATCGATCAATTCAAAGCTTAGTATGAAGATTAACATGTGTTAATTTATAAAATGCGAACGGCAACTTTATAGTAGAATACAGAATAGAAGACCAAACGTATAGGTGCTATGATGGGACGATGGTTTTCTCAGGATCAATCCTGTTTTTATTCATGTTACCCTTCCTGGGTATGTCTGTGCTTCCCCCGTTGGTTAAGAAAAAACAAAAATCTCTTCGCAGTCGTTCAGCCATTGGGTATTTCCTTTCAATACCTTACCTTCGCCGCAATGGTAAAAAAGGATCATAGCTATATACTATCCCAACAACCATTTTCATTTTTCCTCACAATTCAAACTTCTTCACATGGCATTCGATCTTGAAATGATCAGGCAGCTTTATGCCCGATTCCCCCAATCTGTTGATAACGCCCGTAAAACCCTGGGCCGTCCACTTACACTGGCAGAAAAAATTCTATACACGCACCTCGATTCGTCGATGGAAGTAAAAGACTATCCCAGATTGAATGCCTATGTGGATTTTAATCCCGACCGGGTAGCGATGCAGGATGCCACCGCCCAGATGGCCTTGTTACAGTTTATGCAAGCCGGACGTTCAAAGGTAGCTGTTCCTTCTACAGTCCATTGCGATCACCTGATTACCGCCCGTACCGATGCGGCCACAGATCTGGAGTTTGCCAATAATGAAAGTCGCGAAGTATATGATTTTCTGGCTTCTGTTAGCAATAAATACGGAATCGGGTTCTGGAAACCGGGCGCCGGTATTATACATCAGGTAGTACTCGAAAACTATGCCTTCCCGGGTGGCATGATGATAGGGACCGACTCTCATACCGTGAATGCCGGTGGATTGGGAATGATTGCTATCGGAGTAGGTGGTGCCGATGCCTGTGATGTGATGGCCGGATTACCCTGGGAATTACTAATGCCCAAACTGATCGGAATTAAACTGACAGGTAAACTCAGTGGATGGGCCAGCGCTAAAGATGTGATTCTGAAAGTGGCCGGCATTCTCACCGTGAAAGGCGGAACCAATGCTATTGTGGAATACTTTGGTGAAGGTGCCCGCTCACTAAGTTGCACAGGGAAAGGAACCATCTGTAATATGGGGGCCGAAATTGGAGCTACTACCTCAACGTTCGGTTACGACGAAAGTATGGGGCGTTATTTGCGGGCCACCGGCCGAACCGATATTGCCGAAATGGCCGACCAGTTGACACCATACCTGAACGGTGATCCTGAAGTATATCAGCAACCGGAAAAATATTTCGATGAAGTGATTGAAATTGACCTCAGTACACTGGAACCCCATTTAAACGGACCTTTCACACCGGATCTGGCTACACCCATTTCAAAAGTGAAGGAAGCGGCTATTGCCAATAACTGGCCCATGAAAATTGAAGTAGGTCTGATCGGATCCTGTACCAATTCCAGTTACGAGGATATATCAAGAAGTATCAGTCTGGTAAAACAGGTGAAGGATAAAGGACTGAAACTGAATGCCGCCTTCACCATTACACCGGGAAGTGAACAGGTACGGTATACCATTGAACGCGACGGGTATTTGGATCTGTATAAGGAGGTTGGAGCCACAGTATTTGCCAATGCATGTGGTCCGTGTATTGGGATGTGGGACCGGATGGGTGCCGAGAAACAGGAACGAAATACCATCGTACACTCCTTCAACCGCAATTTTGCCAAACGGGCCGACGGAAATCCAAATACCATGGCTTTTGTTGGCAGTCCGGAATTGGTTACTGCCATGGCCATTGCCGGAGACCTGGGATTTAATCCATTAACCGATACCCTGACCAACGAAAAGGGCGAACAGGTAAAACTAGACGAACCCAGCGGTTTTGAACTTCCACCGGCCGGCTTCGATGTAAAAGATGCCGGTTATCAGGAACCTGCTGCCGATGGTAGTCAGGTACAGGTGATGGTGTCGCCCGATAGTAAGCGACTTCAATTGCTGGATCCGTTTACAGCCTGGGAAGGAAGCGATTTGAAAAATCTGACCCTGTTGATCAAGGCCAAAGGAAAATGTACTACCGATCATATTTCCATGGCAGGTCCCTGGTTAAAATTCCGAGGCCATCTCGATAATATCAGTAACAATATGCTGATTGGTGCAGTGAATTTCTTCAATGAAAAAACCAATTCAGTAAAAAATCAGATCACCGGTGAATATGCTCCGGTGCCTGACGTGCAACGCAGTTATAAAGCCAGTGGCATTGGCAGTATCGTGGTAGGTGACGAAAATTACGGGGAAGGAAGCAGCCGGGAACATGCCGCCATGGAACCCCGTCATTTGGGTGTACGGGCCGTATTGGTAAAATCCTTTGCACGGATTCATGAAACGAATCTGAAGAAACAGGGCATGCTGGCGCTCACTTTTGCCGATAAAAACGATTACAATAAAATTCAGGAAGACGATCGTATCGATATTCTGGGTTTACCTACCATGAAACCTGGTGGCCCATTGCAACTTGTATTACATCATGCCGATGGTACCAGTGAAGAAATCGCTGTAAACCATTCGTACAACGAACAGCAAATTACCTGGTTCCGGGCCGGAGGAGCTCTGAATATTATTCGGGCTTCGCTGAACGCTTAATTTCGTTCGAATATTTCTTCGCGATGAACCGGACGACGTTCGGTGTACAAATGAAAGGCATCTAATTGACGGTCTTTGGCTGCTATCTGATCGAAGGGATAAAAGGTACCTTCCGGATTTTCCTTCATCACCAGATGATCAATTTGTTTCTGTTCAAAATAAACATCCAGTTGCGAACTGGCTGAACGGTTCATCCCCACATAAGCACCCGATTCGTCTTTTGCGTAATATACACATTCGGCATTCTGATTCACATGAACCCATTGCAACTCATTATCGCGAAACCATGCATCCATGAAATTACCTCCCACCTGATCATATAATTGTCTGGCTGATTCGGAACAAAGAAAAGCCGACGACAGAAGTTGGGCCCGTTGTAATTTACTCATTCGGGTAACCAGAAAAATGGTATCAGCTACCGCCTGGTGACGGGTATTCCATAATACCGGTTGCTTGAATAATCGAAAGGTGGAATCGGATTGAGAATAAGCTAAGCTATCGCAAACGGCCTGCAGCGAATCGGAAAATACTTTTACCCGGTGATTGGCCATCACCAGTTTTTGCTGAAGGGTATCCTTATGAATAAACCCGGAATCGGAATACAGGAGGTTATATACCACTGCACTTTTCTCATTCATTCCCTTCCCTTCTGAATGCTTTACATAGTGAAGTAAAGGGGCATCGCCTGCTTGCATCACCAGCAGGGTATCGGCCCGCAGATAAAGACTATCGTTATCCAGTTTCGTAATCAGATGCGGATAGCCTGTAGCCAGCATAAAACCTGAATATCGGTTAAACTCTACCCGATCGCTTTCGAGGCGGCTATGTTCCAACGTATCCCACAATTCAACCTGACCTGTTGCTTTGGCATACCCGTTGATTTTATTATAGATCATACTATCGGCAAATACCAACTGACGACCCTGTTCCTGTTCGATCACCACATGACCTGTAGCTTTTCCTTTGCCACTTTGTTCTTCGTATTCAAGTATGTCGGCGGTAACATGCTGATCCTTGCTGATGAGTGTGGTTCGCTGATTGAAGAACGCTTTTTCGTTTTTCGAATCATAAACACCACCCCGTGTTATTACAGTATCGGTTTCACCCATGATACGACTCGGACTTAAAAACTTAATGACTTTCGTTTGGGTTTGATACGTTAATTCGCCGGATTCTATGGTATATTTAGGATGGGTGATCAGTACATCCTTTTTGAAATACGCCACTTTATTTCCTACGTTGTAGGTTCCTTCTCCGCTGCTCACCGTAGTTTCTTCGGTTTGTAATGTCCCGCCCTGATCATATTTACCGATACGTGTTTTCAGGTTATAATTCACCGATTCGGTATAGAGTGTA
>CAYWKR010000104.1:0-6821 GCA_964458785.1 uncultured Bifidobacterium sp.
GGTAATATTTTAACGGACGCGGGCTATTAAAAAATAATTTCAGTAAATAAATACTCAGGGGTACAAGTGCGCCAAAAATCAGTGTGGTAGAAATATAGTTTTTATTTCGGAAAGCGGGAATCAACAGCAACGAGAGCAGAATAAGCGGAATCAGATCACCCCGGCCAAACGCACTGAAAGCGGTATTCAACCCATCGAAGAAAAGTGTATGATGCCTGTTCACAAAGAAGAATAATTCGCTGCGGCTGAAGAGCATAAGGCAGAGTCCTCCCAGAACGAACCAAATGACAGCCGGTATCAGAAAATACCGGTTTTGTTTCATGGTATGCCGAAGTATTGTGATCATGAAACGGGAGTTGAAGCAGATGATTTTCGGGTGGGAAGTAAAAAACGGAACCGTTCGCCCAGGCGGTAATAGAATTCTCGGTTAAATAATTTGGAATCGGTATTGGCTTTATATAAAAGGAATGCAGCAATCAGGGTGAGTAAAAAGGAAGGAGCCCATATTCCGATTATTACATCGACTACATTTTCTTTGGCAATTTTTTCGCCAATGGTATTCATGAAATAGTAAATAATAAAAAACACAACGGCACTTACGAAGGGCATACCCAGTCCGCCTTTACGTATGATAGAACCCAATGCGGCGCCGATAATAAAGAGCAGAATACAGGCAAAGGGCATGGTGAACCGCTTATGTAATTCGATGCGCGAATCGGTCAGGTTCATTTCCTGCAGTTTTAAATTCTGTACCTGGATTTCCAACATGCTTTTGATGCTTCGAACACTGACTTCACTTTTTGTCAGGACGGTAGAACGAAGGCTGTCCGGTATATAATACCAGAACCCTTTAGCAGGAAGCATGGAAGGTTTTTGGGTAATCAGGGGGTTACTGGTATCACGGGAAGCAGCCTGAAGATAGGGAGCAAATTCGCTTTTAGCATTCTTTTTCAGTTGGGCAATATGCAGATGATTCGTATCGATCTGCTGTATGATTTGCCCAACCGACATTACTTCCCGCATGTTTTTAAAGTAATTTTCATCGGTATTGGGAAGTTTAAAATCAGAAAGGTCGAATACTTTTTTCCAGTACCGGAATCCCAGCCGGATGATTTCGGGTTGTGTGGCGCCGGGTACTGCTTTTTCTTCATAACGCCATCCGTTGCGGAGTTCAAATACCAGGTATTTTTTATCGGGAGTAGTGAACATGGTTCCGCTTTTTGCCATCAGGATATTGGTATTTCCCCGGCCAGCAGTATGGTCGTATATTTTTATATCGTGAATCGTCCGGTCATCATCATCCTTTCTGGAAATGTAAATGATATGATTGGGAATATCCTTGTTGAATCGTCCGGGTTTAATGGCTAATACCGGTTTTTTATTTTGAATATCATACAGGAGTCGGGTTGCCTTTAATTTGGCTACCGGTATCAGGTAATTATTAAAGGCAAAGGAGAGGCAGGCAATACCTGTGATGAACACCAGTAAAGGGCGCGAAAAGCGAATGATAGAAATACCGGCAGCTTTCACCGCGGTGAGTTCGGCACTTTCGCCCAGATTGCCAAATGTCATGATGGCGGCAAATAAAATACCTAAGGGTAGTGCAATGGGAACGAGGGTAGTGGATAAGAGTCCGATGAATTGAGAGATGGTGAACACATCGAGTCCTTTCCCAATGAATTCATCGATCCATACCCACATAAACTGCATGATAAAAATGAGCCAGGTAACAAAAAAGGCCCCAACAAAAGGGGGGATAAAGGAGCGGATAACAAATGAGTGCAGCGTCTTAAACACAGGGGGCAAAGATAAGGTCTGAGAAGACGTATCAGCTACCTACCCGGTGTTTCAAATCGTGAATCTGGGTTTCCCAGAGTTGTTCCTGATCGGCAATTTCTTTTTTATCGGCAAAATCAGAGATGGTCAGAATGGTTTCGTTCGTAACCGGACTTTTCTCGATACGGAATTCAAAATATTCATTTTCATCCATCCAATCCCAGCGGTACACTACATATTCGTTTTCTTCAGCGGCTATCATTTCAGCGATTTCTTCATTTCCTTTCCAGTGAAAGATGAATTTATTTTCTTTTTGGGTCACCTTATCAGCAAACCATTCACCCAGACCCGTGGCTGTGGAAAGGAAATCATATAAAATGGTAGGGGAACATTTGATCGCAAACTCAAGACTGTATTGAACTCTTTTCGACATTTAGCAACTGGGATTGATACTATTTCGTTTGATTAACTGCCGCAATAATAACAAATTAGACCAACTATCAAAATATTTTACCGCAAATTCTCGGCGACTATGTTAAGGAATTATAAATTTTTTTTTGCTTGTATTTTCATAAACAATAGATTTGCTTAGCAAGCCGGGAAGAAAAGTTCCGGTTTGATCCTGAAAGTCCTTAAACATATTGAAGTTCACTAAAAATCCTCTACCTGCCCCATGTCGATGCGTCAACTGAAGATCACCAAATCGATCACTAACCGCGAAAGCCAGTCACTCGAGAAATATCTACAGGAAATCGGAAAAGTAGACCTCATTACCCCGGAAGAGGAAGTGATGTTGGCCATCCGGATTAAGCAGGGCGACCAGCGGGCACTCGAAAAATTAACCAAGGCAAACCTGCGATTTGTGGTATCGGTAGCCAAGCAATACCAGAACCAGGGTCTGTCACTCAGCGATCTGATAAATGAAGGAAACCTCGGACTCATCAAAGCCGCCCAACGATTCGATGAAACCCGGGGTTTTAAATTTATATCCTATGCTGTTTGGTGGATTCGTCAATCTATTCTTCAGGCACTGGCCGAACAAAGTCGTATTGTTCGCCTGCCGCTGAATAAAGTAGGTCTGACCAATAAAATTAATAAGGCATATTCCATGCTCGAGCAGGAATACCAACGGGAGCCTTCTGCCGAAGAGTTATCTATTATTCTGGAAATTAATCCCGAAGAAATTGAAACCACACTGGGTGTAGCAGCCCGTCATGTGAGTGTGGATGCCCCTTTTGTGGATGGGGAAGAAAATACACTACTGGATGTATTAAATAATCCGAATGCGGTGAATACCGATAATGAACTGGCTCACAACGAATCGTTACGGGATGAGATAGAACGTTCGCTCAATACCTTAACCGACCGGCAAAAAGATGTAATCAAGTATTTTTTTGGAGTGGGCGTCGACAATCCAATGAGTCTCGAAGATATTGGAGAAAAATTCGGATTAACACGTGAACGGGTTCGTCAGATTAAAGACAAGGCGATTACCAAACTTCGCTCTACTACCCGCAGCAAACTGCTGAAGACCTATCTGGGAAATTAAACCCTGACTGATTTTATTTCTTAAAATCACTGCCATCCCCACTTTTGGGTATAGCAATGAACTCATTGTTCTGACAGTTAAAGAAACTGATATAATTCTGAGAAATCACACTATGTTGTTTCCAGCCTGCTTTTTTCGAATTCAGCATTAAAATACAACAATCGGTCGCGGTAATCAGATCGCCGGTTTCGGGATAATGTACATGGGTACCGCCGTTTGGATCCTGTCCCGGGTCAGCTTCTTTCCCGTATTTCAGGATAATGGTATTGGGGTGCAAACTTTTTTTCTCTTTAAAATTTCCTTTCTGATCAAATTCAAGTAAGAAATCGTTTCCAAACACCACGCGTCCATCTGTTTCGGATTCAGGGATCAGATACACCCAATATTTATTCTGGTATTGAACCGGAATAAAAAGAAAACGGCATCCATCGGCTTTACGTAATTGTGCATCGGTATTAGCCAGTTGTTTTGCTTTCGTACGAATTTGAATCAGGTTTTTTTCAACTTCTGTAAGATCACCTGGGGTGAAGTTTTCGATTACTTTTTCAGCAGTAAACAGTGTATCAAAATCGAGTGTGGCCAGCGCCCGTGCTTTTTCTCCCCCACTGTAGTACACACAATGCACTTTGTCGTTTACCGTATAGGCCACTACACCTTCTGCCTTTTCTTTTCTTTTATACTTTGCTTCGAAGAGGGGAGTAGCCACCCGGGTTCCCATTTCGGTATAGTATAATTGTTTTCCTTCTGCAGAAATACGTTTTACTTCTTCCTGCATTGCATTTTGAGCATCAGAAAAGAAAGGTACCAGCAAAAGGGCCAGGGATATAGAATATGTTTTCATACTTCTTTACAGTTTTCAAGGGGCCTAAAGGTAATACCCATTTTCAGGATTGTAAAATGGCCCTGCTGACAATATTGTGTTAAGAAGAAAGGCTGGATGGTGGTATTTTTGAATATGTCGCGTTCCATTCATCCCAATACTATTCGCCAGTTGTTGTTTCTGCTGGTATTGCTCTTACTGGCTGTTCTGATCGGAAGCCGGATGTATATATTTCTTGGAGCTTTTTTAGGTGCTGTCACCCTATATGTTTTACTACGGAATTACATGCATCAGCTGGTAAACCGATTTCGATGGAAACGATCGTTAGCTGCACTTTTTATCATCTTTGCGGTACTGCTGGCTATAGTAATTCCCAGCACCTTATTGGCCAACTATACCCTTCATCGGATCAACCCTTTGTTTTCACATCCGGAAATCATGAACCAGAATCTGAAAGTGATTCATGATTATCTTTTAACGCATTATCAGATTGATGTTTTTAATGCATCCTTACTCTCGAAAATTAATGCCACCGTTTTTCCTGCTTTGCAACAGGTATTGGGAGGTACCATGAATGCTCTGGGTAATTTATTCCTTATGCTATTTATTCTGTATTTTATGCTGACAGGGAGTGTTACCATGGAACTCTGGCTGCGAAACCATGTTCCGTTTAAGCATGGTAATGTGAATCTGGTAATCAGCGAATTCCGTAGTCTGGTATACAGCAATGCGATCGGAATTCCCATGGTAGCTGCGGTACAGGGCTTGGCGGGAATGGCCGGGTATTGGATTTTTGGTTCCGATGAATGGCTGATGATGGGGTTGCTGACAGCGATTTGTTCCGTGATTCCGGTGGTGGGTTCGATGCTAATTTATATTCCTCTGGGTGTTTATGCTCTGGCCACGGGTTCTGTTTTCAACGGATGGGGTATTCTGCTTTGGGGATTTATTGTAATAGGATCTATTGATAATGTAGCCCGCTTTGTTATTCAAAAAAGGATTGCTGATGTACATCCACTAATTACATTTTTTGGCGTGGTTATCGGAATCAACCTTTTCGGATTTCTGGGAATTATTTTTGGTCCCCTGCTGCTATCTATGTTTGTATTACTGGTTAAAATTTACACCGATGAATTCGGTGCACACGCATCGGAATAATTTATTTTTTCAGGTGTAGTAAATCAATCAATGCATTCTTTTCAATAAACCCTTCCTGATTAATGGTAGGTTGACCATTCACATGATAAATCAGAAGTGGAATATTCCGTACATAAAGGGCATTGGCCAGCGATTTATTTTCATCGATATCAACGGTTACTATTTTAAGTTTGCCATGATATTCTTTTTCAATTTCTTCCAGAATAGGTTTCAGTTGTTTGCACGGAGCACACCAGCGGGCATTGAAGTCGACTAATACCGGCACAGGACCACTGATCAGTTCATTGTATTTTTCCTTACTCATTCCCTTCCAGTCGGTTGCACTGGCTGCACCTGCCAGAGGTAACCCGGCTGCACGCCACTGAAGAATTCCTCCCTTCATATTATAAACAGTCTGAAATCCTTTCTGTTGCATCAGATCCATAGCAGATGCACTTCGGCCTCCCGACAGGCAATAAATGAATGTTGTTTTTGATTTGTCGAGTGTGGAGATTCTTTTTTCAAAATCAGGACCATTATAATCGATGTTGACTGCATTCGTAAGATGGCCTTCGGAAAATTCGCCCGGTGTACGAACATCGATCAATTGGATGTTTTTTGCTTCCTGCATCAATTTCTGATACTCCTGAACCGGTATGGTTCCGCCATGGGAATTCTGGGCCGAATTCGTGATACACGAAGTAGTTAAAATAAGAATAACCGGTATAAGGGCACGGAGGAAAGAGAATGAAAACTTCATGTTTTTTTTTTGCTGTCAAATGTAAAGCGCTTTATCATGGCTTTATGTAACTTTTGATGCACAGTCCGCAAACAATGAATTCTTGTTACTGTATTCTAATAAAAAAAGCCGTTCCGGAAATGGAACGGCTTTCGTAAGGTGATTGCGATTACTTAATGATATCAACCAGTTCAATATCAAATACCAGCACTGAATTAGCTTTTATTTTTCCCATACTGGCTCCGCCATAGGCCAGGCTCGAAGGAATAATCAGGGTTCCTTTACCTCCTACAGAAAATAATGGAATGCCTTCAATCCAGCCGGGAATCAATTGGTTGAGCGGACTTTCCATAGGTTTACCTGCTGGAGACGCATCGAATTCGGTGCCATCCAACAACCTTCCTTTGTAATTAATGCTGATAATATCTGTTTCCTTTGGATGTGTTCCATTCCCTTCTTTTTCAATATGGTAATATACCCCGGATCCGGTTTTTTTCATGTCCAGGTGTTTGGAAGCGATATACTCAGCAATTAATTGTTCATCAATTTCTCTTTGTTTTCCGGCTTTTTCAGCTTTCTGTTTTTGAAAAGCCGTAGCGTCAACCACTTTCACAATTTTAACGGTATAGGCAATCTTATCTCCTTTTTTAATAAAAGGCGGAAGTGCATTCCCGCGGGCCATGGAGTCGGCGGGCACTTTAAAGATAGCACTGTCGCCTTCTGCCAGCATCGGAAGTCCTTCCATCATATCACCATTAAACATGGGCTCACTTACGGTAACACTCACGGGTTGTTTATTG
>CAYWKR010000105.1:0-6812 GCA_964458785.1 uncultured Bifidobacterium sp.
AAAAACATTTGCACCTGAATTCCTGAACCGGATTGATGATGTGATTGTGTTCAATTCGCTGACACAACAACATATTCTGGTGATCATCGATCTGGTAATGGATGCTGTAATGAAACGATTATCTTCTCTAGGCTTCAAACTGGAACTCAGCGAAAAAGCAAAGAATTTTATTGCCGAGAAAGGATATGACCAGCAGTTTGGCGCCCGTCCGCTTCACCGTGCCATTCAAAAATATCTTGAAGACCCTTTGGCAGAAGAAATTTTGAATCTGGGGGTGAAAGAAGGAGATGTATTGATTGCCGATCTCGATGAAAGCACTTCGCTATTAAAATTCAGTCAGAAAGAAAAAGGCCGTAAAGAAAAATCCGGCGAACCTACCGAGTAATCGGCCGATACTGCTTTGTACCCTGCTACTTGCATTTTACAAAGTAAACAGGTAGTATTGTAGTATGATCTCGGTTCAGAAACTGAATAAATCGTATGCACAACAACAGGTTTTGCATACGTTAAATTTCGCTATTGCTAAAGGTGAATGTTATGGATTACTGGGTCCGAATGGAGCAGGCAAATCGACCACCGTGGGTATTTTATGTGGGATGACAAATCCCGATTCCGGCGAGGTTACTTTGGGAACTTATTCACTTCCCAAACAAGCCCCGGATGCAAAAAAAATAATTGGTCTGGTACCACAGGAAATTGCCTTGTATCAGGAATTAAGTCCGGAAGACAATCTTCTGTTCTGGGGTGGTTTATACCAGCTTTCAAAACGGGAAATTCAGGAGCAATCGGACTATTGGTTGAAACGATTTGGCTTATACGAAAAACGGACACAGAAAATTAAAACCTTTTCCGGTGGTATGAAACGAAGGGTGAATATTGCTTCGGCACTCATGCACCGACCTTCGATTTTGTTTATGGATGAACCTACCGTTGGTGTGGACCCGCAAAGCCGAAACCTGATTTATGAAGTGATACAGGAATTGAAAAATTCAGGGATGACCATATTATACACTACGCATTATATGGAAGAGGCTGAACGTTTTTGCGATCGCATCGGAATCATCGATAAAGGTCATCTGATAGCCGAAGGGACTTTGAATGAATTAAGACAGGCGCATGGCTTACAGCAACAGATTATTCTGAAAGGACACGGAATTACAACCCTTCATGTTGAACAGCTAAAAAAGCAATGGCCGGATTGTAGCCAACAAGGTGAAGATACACTATCGATTGCTACCAATGATCCGAATGGTGATCTTTCACGCTTGGTGATTTCCTGTCATCAGGCAGGGATTGAAATTCAACACCTGGAAATTGTACCTGTCAACCTCGAAATGATCTTTTTACATCTCACCGGAAAACAACTTCGCGACGAATGAAAAAACTGATTGCCAAAGACCTCAAAATATTTTTCAGCGACAGGCGTGGCATGCTCCTGACTTTTCTGCTACCCATGATTCTGATTACTTTATTCGGATTCATGTTTGGTGTCAACCAAAAGGAGGAAGAAGCCAAACCCATGGAATTATGTGTTGCCGATGCCGACCAAAGTCCGGCCTCAAAAGCAATTATTAAGCGGCTCGATTCCCTTCCCGAACTTGAAGTATATACCACTACTCCTGATTCAGCCATACAACTCATTAAAAAGGGCGATGAAGCCGCGGCACTGGTTTTCCATAAAGGTTTAAGCGATTCACTTCAAAAAGGAGTACGGCCATTTATTGAAATGCAGTATGATGCAGCCAAAGAAATGGAGTTGGGTATACTACAATCGGCACTGATGGCCAAACTGATGCAGATACTTGGAAACGCAGCTGTAGAAAATCAGGTTATGAAATCGTTTGAAGAGAAAAATGCCAGTATGGATCCGCAACTGAAGGAAGGCATCCGGTTACAAATCAGGGAACAGTTTCATCCCGCTACCAGTAAAACGGAAAAGGAAGTTCCTGTTATTAAAGCAACCCCTGTTATCAGTCAGGAAAAAAATTCGCCCATGTTGATACAGGTAGTTGCCGGTAATGCCATTATGATGCTTCTGTTTTCGGTAGTGGGTATCGGAAGTAGTTTACTGGAAGAAAAACAAGAGGGCACCCTTAAAAAGCTGATAAGTACACCTATACCAGCTCATCAGATTCTGTTATCAAAGATGGTTTATGCCAATATTCTGTGTGCCATTCAATTATTGGTTTTGTTTGTGTATGCCCGTTTGCTTTTTGGTCTCGATGTGGAACATCATATTCCTTCCTTGCTTTTAATGCTGGTAGTAACGGCCTTTGCCTGTTCGGGTTTTGGCGTGATGCTGGCTTCGGTGGCGCGCTCCAAATCGCAGGTGCAGGGATTCTCTACACTTATCGTATTAAGCATGAGTGCCATTGGCGGAAGTATGATTCCTTCATTCATCATGCCCGAACTGCTTCAAAAGGCTTCGCACTTTACCGTGAATTACTGGGGCATACAGGGCTTCTACGATATTTTCTGGCGCAAACTTCCCATTCAGAACAGTGATTTTCTCTTAAAAGTGGGCGTGTTATTTTTAATTGGCTTGGGGTTGAATCTGTTGGCTGTGAAAGGGTTTCGAAAACACCTTCAGCAAATAGCCTGATGTATCTGTTCTTTTCTTCGGAGCTGTACGAAAGCGTTTTTATTGATTAATAAACCGAATACATGCAGCAGGGCGCTTTTGCAGACTATTGATTTGTAAAATATAGGCTCCGGGTGGCCAGGCCGAGAGATCGATTTGCATTTCGGGATGATTTATCTTCCCGGAAAATACTGTTTGCCCTGCCGAAGAACAGATGACAAGCTGATCATTTATCTGGCAATGTATAAGTCTGAGTACCTGATGAACCGGATTCTGAAGCAGCATGGGTTCTTCCTTCCAGATAGTCTGGCAATGCAAGGGTATGATGTCTCCTTCTATTTGAATATCGTCGAGCCAGGCTATGCCCGTACTGGCAACGCTACTCCACGAAAAAATATAGGGATGCGTAAACGAACTGGTATAGAATGCAAAATCATTGGCCACCAGATTCTGATCAATCCACAGATCATATTTCTGTGTAAGCATATTCAAAACCATGCGAATAGAATACCATACAGCGGTATCGTAATTCATCAGAACTACAGTGCTGGTTCCATTGGTAGTTTTAATGGTTCCACTGGCATCGAAAAACAAACCGGCACAGGTACCTGAGGTAGTGGTATCCTTTATCCGGAAAATAGCGGAAGTAGTATTGGTTTGTGATGCTTTTATTTTAAATGTCAGTACCAGACTGTCATTCATCAGCATGCCCGGAAATGTTTTATTCATTCCCCAGGTAGCTTCTCCTTTTACACAATATAAACCGCTGGCCGGAGCTACGGAACTGATTTGTGCCGATCCGCTGACATTCCAGTTCCCGCTCACAAAACTTCCTGTTTCGAAGCCATCGGTAAAGGGTAATTGTGCACGCATGGCAAAACATCCGGATAAAAAGAAAAGCAGCAAACAGAAGTGCTTCGTTCTCATAGATTATTATTTACATGCTATAAAAGTAAAAACGAAATACTGAAAATTTTACTCCTGAATGAAGATGGATGCGATATGAATCGTTTTTATGATCATCATTGAAAACAATCTGGCCCCTATTTGATAGCTATACTATTCTGAAAACAGAATTATCTCTATCCGATCAAAACCAGGAACCCTATGGGCCTTCAACAAAGACTTCTGTAAGCTATTACAGTTTCCATTCCACGAATCCGTTAAAAACTTCGGTTCACACCGATAAGCCATCGGAATGCAAACGGTGATTCCTTCGTGATCAGATTCCCCTTTTGAACTGTTGGCGGTTGACTTACCCAAAAAGGGAAGTCGACACGAAGGGTAAACGGATTTATTTTTTCGAAAGGGCCCCATTTTTTTATGGTGCATGCCATACCTACTCCTGCATCGGCCAATACCTTACTCCACGAAGCAGCCGGCCCCAGCCTTGTTGCTGCTGTTCCCGACCAACGGGACCGGGATATCATACCGGCATCTCCGAATACATAGCTATCGAAATGCAGATACTGACGGATTACCGGGGGATGAATACGGAAGAAGCGATCAAAATCTATTTCCAGATTGAATGCGGCTCCGCTTCGTGATTTATAAGCCAACAAGGTTTCGCCACCCGCTGTATGCCCGGTAAGCAGTCGTCCCTGATAACCCCGTATATTCAAACCACCTCCTGCATGCCAGGCACTCATTGAATTTCCTGTACCTAACCATTCATCCGGAACGATACCGCGGCTTCTGTTCCATTTTGATTCCATTTGTTCTTCCGGACTGGCCCCCTGAAGAAATAATGCACTTTCGTTGGGTATGTCGTTACCACTTCCCAACCTGAGAATCAATCGCGAACGGAATTCCAGTTTCTTCCATTCTGCCTGATGCCATGCTTCGGTTTGAAAATAGGTATACTGATAAGTTAATGGAGCATGCAGGGTAAGTTGATATTGCATCCATCCTTTCAGAAAAGGCACCTGATCGGTATACCGAAGTTGTAGGCTGGTATTTTCTTTGGTAGCATTGGAACCCGCTCCCTGTCCGGCTACACTGTTCCACTCCGCAGGATTTTGTAAATAAAACTGTTGCCAGTTGCCACTCCGGTACATACTTTTCAGTTCCAGTTTTACTGAACGCCGATCACTCCATTGTTGCTGAAGATAAAGTGCATGACGGGCGAAGGCTTCAATAAAACGTGATTCTATGCCCCAGGAATATTTGGCGGAGACACGGTTTAGCGGACTTTCATACCGTAATGTATAATTAAAAAGGGCTATATTCAACCAGGGGGTCTGTGATGACGTGGTATAGTATGGATCTGTCAGTAAACGCGAATTAAACCATCCGGTAAACGACAGTTTTCGAAGGGTACCAAAGTAAGCTCCTTCCAGATGAATCCCTGCTTTGATCCCATCGATGGCATTCCACCATATATCGGGCCGCCACCAGAGTCTGTATTTCTTCCAGTCGGCCGGTTGATTAAGCAAATAATCGAAACGTAGTGTTTTCGATTCCGGAGCCATCTTCATACCTCTCCGGTGAACATTATCCATTGGATCAATATCGGCCAGAAAATGTTCAGGGTCTATTTCAACGCGTTTAATGCCACCGGGAATTTGTACCCTGGCAATATATTCGGGATAAAGTAAGTCCCAGCCATACCATACCGGCAGGATTGTTTGATGGCCTGATTTTACAAACGACGTATTGGGTATCGTAAAATCGAAGCGTTCATTTTTTTTGTTGTACACACTGAAATCCACCGGCATCTGCATTTGTCCATACCGTTTAAACCGGATTTTATATTCATCCGTTTGATTTCCCTTCCGTATTCTTTTAATCCCATAATCGATGTGTTTACTGGTTTCAAGCCACTGATCAAAAAACCAATTCAAATCGGTATGTGTATACTGAATAATACTGCTTCGGAAATCGGCAGGATAGGGATGGCATATTTTCCACTGTGCCACATAGTGTTGCATCGAAGCCATAAAAAGCGAGTCGCCCAGTACATAGCGCAGGTTGTACAACATGACTGCCGTTTTATGATATACATTACTATATCCGTTTTCATGCCCCAAAGCAGAATGAAAATCATTGCTGTGTGTATTCAGTGTTTTATCATCATTGCGAACGGCATCCATCATATATCGGTTGTAAACCGAACGGTCAATATTGAGTGAAGGTTCACGGTGTTTTCTTTTATACCGGTTTTTTTCGGGCGACGAAATCAGGGTATCCCCATCAATAGCCTGCAAACCGAAGGCAGTCAGAAATTGCGTAAACCCTTCGTCGAGAAATGCACGATAAGTTTCGTTATTGCCCAACATACCATAGAACCAGTTATGTCCGATTTCATGAACCAGCAATCCGTGAAAATCAGGTTCCGCGCCACCATCCAGTGTGAGCATCGGATATTCCATTCCATCGTTGGCATCGGCGGCCACCATTTTTGGATATTCATACATTCCGAAATTCCGCGAGAAGGTTTCAATAATTTTTGCAACATAGTCAGAAGCAGTTTGCCATTTGGATGCATGGGCTTCATTCACCAGCGCGATGCACCTGATTCCATTCCACCTTGTTTCGCCGATGCGGTAGCCCGGATCGGATGTGAAGGCAAAATCGTGCACATTACTGGCCTGAAAATGCCAGGTCTTACGTAGCTTCGGATCATAGGGAATGATCACTGAAGGTTTTTCGTTCCAGGGTTTAGAAGCGAAATTTTTTATATCCAGTTTTTCGCGTAGTCCACCGGCATACATTTCACTTTCATTTTTTAATTCTCCGGTGGCCTCCACAATGGTATTGGAAGCCATATTCAGCCATACATCAAAATAGCCATAATCGCCATACAGTTCTTTATTCAGGTGCTGATCCTGATCCCATCCTTTTACTGCATCATAAACACAAATGCGGGGATACCAGTGTACTCCGTTGTAATGTTTTTGTCCGAACGAATTATACATTGCCATTCTTCGCCGGTAATCGCCCGTACCAAAATAGGTTTTAAACTGAAGCGTAAACCGAATCGATTTTGAAGGAAGCAGAGGCTTATTCAACTTCACTTTTAATACGGTATTGTTGAGTTCGGTGCTCACCGGAAGCCCATCTGCCTTCATGTCTTCTACGGTTGTACCCAGTCCCTGTTCGGCGTAGGCACTACGGCGGTGAACCGGACTTTGATTCACCTTATGCAATTCTTCGAGATAAGATCCTTTGGTGAATGCATTCTGATATAAATGAAAATACACTTCATACAAGGTATCGGGTGAATTATTCC
>CAYWKR010000106.1:0-6752 GCA_964458785.1 uncultured Bifidobacterium sp.
GGCTTCTGCCATACGATGTGTATCGTCTTTCTTCTTCACGGCATTTCCTTCTCCTTTGGAAGCAGCGATTAATTCGTTTGCTAATTTATCGGCCATGGTACGTCCGTTTCGGTCGCGGCTGTAGCGGATAATCCATTTAATGGTTAATGAAGTCTTCCGGTCAGGACGAACTTCAGTAGGAATCTGGAATGTGGCACCCCCAATACGACGGCTGCGAACTTCCACACCCGGGGCTACATTAGCCATGGCACGTTTCCACACATCATATCCCGGTTCACCGGTATTCTTTTCCACTTTGGCTAACGCATCGTAGAAAATATTCAGTGAGGTGTTCTTTTTACCATCCCACATCATACAGTTTACGAAACGGGTCACCAGGGTATCGTTGAATTTCGGATCCGGTGCTAAAGGAATTTTTTTAGCTTGTTGTTTTCTCATTTTTGTAATTTTTACTTCTCCATATTCCAGTTCCTTCAAGTATTACCACTTTACTCTGGAAAATGGCAGATATTATTTTTTAGCTTTTTCTTTCTTGGTACCGTACTTACTGCGGCTCTTCTTACGGTCTTTTACACCGGCAGTATCCAGACTACCCCGTACAATATGATAACGAACCCCTGGCAAATCCTTCACACGACCTCCACGAATCAATACAATCGAGTGTTCCTGCAAATTATGTCCTTCACCCGGAATGTAGGCGATCACTTCCACTTTGTTGGTTAAACGAACTTTAGCCACCTTGCGAAGGGCAGAATTCGGTTTTTTAGGTGTGGTGGTGTACACACGGGTACATACCCCACGGCGTTGCGGACAAGCATCCAGGGCACGCGATTTAGATTTGGCGCGGATAATGGTTCTTCCTTTACGAACGAGTTGCTGTATAGTAGGCATTCTTACCTTAATTTTTTTAGGAGGGCAAAAGTAGATTGTTTTTTCTTCAATTCCAACACTTTGAAGAAAAAAGATAGACATCCTTTCGATTCGCCGTATTAAGGGGTATGATTCAGAGGGACAGAAAAGTCGCTTCCTGCGCAGGAGCCCTTTAAAATATAGGTTCCGGAGGCCACGGCCCGTAAATCGATGCGGGCTGAAGTGCCTAAATTCCCCCATTGCTTTACACAACGGCCACTGAAATCAAACAAGGCAAGCTGGTCTATGGACCCTTTCCCCTGTATTTGTACTTCATTCCCGGCCGGATTCGGATATACCTGAACGGGTAGTTCATGAATAGAGGAAACCTGATTGGGCCAGTCTACAACCAGGGCTTTTCCGAATGCCGGACGATAATTGGGCTTGGTAGCTGTAATAAAAACGGTATCCAGGGCTCCCACAGGAGGAAAAGTGAAATAAGCGGTACCGCCATTGGCATCCGATGCCGCCAGCCAGTTGCCCTGATAATATAAGCCAATAGTAGCTCCGTTAACCGGACAGTGTACTAAATAGGTGGTACTGTTTTTCTGAATATGTACATTAAAATCAATGGTCAGCTGACCTTCATCTTTGGTAAGCAGACTGAGTGTCGGATCGCCGAAGAATACCCAGGTATCTGTCATATCGCTTCCCCCCAGGATGCCATTCGGATTCGAAAAAACATCATATTGATCGGCCATACTCATACAGGCATCCATACACATCGGGGCTAAACGGGTTTTTAAATTAGAAGCCCGTGCTCCCCGTAAGAGGGCATTGAATTCATCCTGAGCCTGCATGGGCTCGTCCCAATACTGATCAATGGTTGACATAAAAGCTGCAATGGATCCCGTAGCGCCACTGCTGTTTTTAGCCTGTTGCATGCTTTCGGCAAAACAAGTCATGCCCACATAATTACCGGGCTGACAGCCTACAGTTAATACAAAAGGAAGTTTACGTTCATTATTGAGTAAATAAATTTCTGAAGCTCCAAATCCTGTGGTGACCAGTCCGGTGGGCGACCCATGGCCGCAATAATTAATCAGGCTAACCCCACTGTTTACAGCATCCTTCATCATGGTAATATTCGGAAAGCCGGGTTGGTCGGTGCCTGCCTGTGCATTAATACCATCGTACATCTCTACATTCGTCAGATAATGGTACTGGTTTTTATTGCTGTCTACGATATCGTGGATATGCTCGTAGTCGTACTGCATATCATCTCCGGTTCCTTCTTCACTTCCAATACCAATTTGCGTACGCATCCAGGAAGAACTCATGTCCGGATTTTTTTCATACGCCAGTGTGCGGTTCACCTGTGTCTGAATATCGGCACTGGAATCGCCCGACATCCTGCCTACCGTAAATTCCGGGTAATGGTCTCCATTATTAATATAAGCGTATCCATTATCTGAGGGACCTTTTACACCCGTCATCATAGGAGGAATATCGGTATCATCTCCTACAAGTAATAAATACGCAATTTGTTTTTGCTGGTAGTAATATTTGGCCAGATTGGCAATGGTCGATGAAGAAACACCTCCGCTCAGGGTGTCTAAATTGACCAGATAGGTTTTTATTCCTTTCATTTCTTTCCATTGTACATAGGGTGCGATATCGTTCAGGAATTTGCCCGGACAAAACACGGCCAGTTTACCAATTTCACTTACGGGTGAATAACGGGTACCTAAGGTTTTATAATTGATGAAATGATTGGCATAAATTCCATTAAAATCTTCACAGACTTTAAGCGGAAGCGTTTCGCCCGGCAGGGTATTCTCCTGCGACCCGATGTTGAAGTCGAACCGAAGTTTAATACTGCGATACACCCTGAGTACATGCGTAACCGGGTTATACTGCACCGGACAAATCATGGCATTTTGTCCCCTGAAATCGCGAAGGATATATGGCTTATTCATCCAGCTGACACGTTCCGGGAAAAAATCATCTTTGGAATATACCGGATCAAAGGTATATGGAACGTCATCGGGCTTCACAAGACGGCTCAAACTGCCTTTCGAAGGAGCCAAATGAATACCAGGTATATCGTAATAGTCGCTTTGAACCACAGTACATGCGGCTTCCTTCTGATTGGGAATTAATACCGGTAAACTGAAGTGAGGAATATCGGGGAAGCCTTTAAATAACAAAGGGGTACTTCCTTCCATGTTGATCTTTACATACGAATCGCCGTGAATCTGAACCGGTACCATGTTCATGGAAGGGAATTCAACTTCTACCGTTAGCTGTCCGGCTCCCGACTGAAGGATGCGGTACGGTACACCGGCCATTATTCCATGACTGGTGAATGCTAATAATAAAAGAAAAAGAAATTGTTTCATGCAGAAGATAAATTAAGGCTTTAAAACTAACGAATATTCCGCTACAGATATTTAAATTCGCCTCCGGAATGCGATGCATTTCAAAAACCTCGGGGTGTTTGCGTTCAGCAATCTGAGAAAAACCCGTGAACCTCGAACAGGTAATGCTGTTTAGGAAAGGTAAGTTTCCACTTACCCACAAGACTGCTCACACTGTATCCTTCCGGGGGTACAAAAAATATAAACAAATGAAAAAAACATTCATTCTTGTTGCATGGGTACTACTTACAAATCAGGTATTTGCTCAGGAAAGTAAACCCGATAGTCTGGCAGATCGTAAAATCGAATTGCCGGCAGCACTGGTTCAATCTGCACGTTTCAATTATCTGAAGGAAAATGCAGCATCCACTTTCCAGAAATTCGACATACAAAAACAACATCTTTCACAAGACCTTCCTTATCTTTTTAGTCATGTTTCTTCGGTTGTACTCACCTCCGATGCCGGCACCGGAACAGGTTATACCGGAATCCGGGTACGGGGAAGTGATCTTACCCGTATTAATGTAACCATGAATGGTATTCCGGTGAACGATCCGGAAAGCCATGCTACCTATTTTGTAGATATGCCCGATCTGCTGTCCTCTTCCAATGAAGTAGAACTGACGAAAGGTGTCGGGGCCTCAAAAAACGGATCGGCTAATTTCGGCGCAGGAATTTCAATCCAAAATCTGGACGTAAATAATCCCAATCCTTCGTTGCAGTTTCAGAGTGAAGCGGGTTCATTCAATACCTTCAGACAAATGATTAAAATTGGAAGTGGATTACTGCAAAATCATTTCAATGCCACCCTGCGACTTTCATCTATACAGTCAGATGGCTATATCAAACGTTCGGCATCCGACCTTCAATCCATGCAGTTCTCGGCAAAATATCAATGGGATGCTTCCACGCAGGTGAACTTTAATTATGTGGGCGGAAAAGAAAAAACCGGACAGGCATGGAATGGGGTGGCCGAATCTCAGTTAGTAACGGACCGTACGTATAACGAACTGGGGTTGCGCTCCGATGGGACCTGGTATCCGAATCAAACCGATAACTATATGCAGCAGTATTATCAGCTGTTTGCCGATCATAAATTCAACAGTCGCTGGTCGGTGGGGTCTGCTTTTTTTCTCACCCGCGGACAAGGGTATTACGAAGAATATAAAAGCGATGCCCGATACAGCAATTACCTCCTGGCACCTGTGGTACATGGTTCGGATACCTTGTGGAAAACCGATTTGATCAGACAACTATGGTTAGATAACGATTTTTACGGTATGCGGCTTTATTCGCATTATGTTTCTGCAAAAACCGATGCCGCCCTGTATGTGAATTTGAATCAATATGCCGGCCGTCATTTTGGTAAGGTGATATGGACACAGCAGGGAGATGTACCGGATCAGTACGAGTGGTATCGTTTAACAGCCAACAAGCAGGATCAGAATATATATGCTATGGTGGATCATCGTTTCCGCAACCGGTGGTCGTTGTATGCTGATCTGCAATACCGTCATGTGAATTATCAACTGAATGGCTTTCGTAATAACCCAACCCTGAAACATGAGTTGGAATATCATTTTATGAACCCCAAACTGAAGCTGAGTTTTCAGGATGATATTCAACTGCTTTCTCTTTTGGCGGGTATCAGTCAGAAAGAACCGAATCGCGATGATGTGGAAGCCGGTGCCGGGTCGTTGCCGAAAGCGGAAAAATTGCTGGATATTGAACTGAATTATTCAAGGAGTTTCTGGCGACAGTTTATGGTGCATGCCAATGTGTTTTATATGATGTATCAGGATCAACTGGTATTAAATGGAAAGATTAACGACATAGGGGCTTATACCCGTGTGAATGTGGACCGGAGTTTTCGGCGTGGAATTGAAGTGGAACTGTTATGGAAAGCCATACCGCGTTGGATTGATGTAAGTGCGAATGTGGCCTTATCCCAAAATATCATTCCCGGTTTTGTTAGTTATACCGACGATTATGATCAGGGAATACAAATTGAAAAAACGTATTCGAATACCCCCATTTCATTTTCGCCTGGTCTGATTGCCAGTGATAAAATCCAACTCTATCCGTTTACCTTCTTTTATAATAGCCGTTTCCGTCCCTGGGCCTTTGTGCTGCAGGCTAAATATGTTGGTAAGCAATATCTCGATAATACCGGAAGTGCCGATCGGATGCTGAAAGCCTATTCGGTATTTGACATGGGTGTACATTGTCCCATCGCATGGCGTGGCCGTACCTTACTTACCCTTAAAGCCACGCTGTATAATTTTCTGAATCATCTGTACGAAGCCAATGGGTATACCTATGGATATATCGAAAATCAAACCTTGCAAACCTATAATTACTATTTTCCGCAAGCCGGCCGTCGTTGGATGCTGGGCGTAAATCTGAATTTGTAATCAACGCACTATTTTCCAGCAATAGTGAATTTTCTGGTTTCTGAAATCAGGGTCAATGGTCTGAAGGGTAATATCTTCGATGGAATGAGCCTGAATGCGTTGCGTCATCAAACGGAACTCCCTGAAATTGGTTGAAAAATAAAGTACACCTCCGGGTTTCAGTCGCCTAAGCACATGAAATATCATTTCGGGATGATCGCGCTGTATATCGAATGATGAATGTACCATTTTGCTTTTTGAAACCGTAGGCGGATCTAACACAATCAAATCATACAGTTCGGCGGATTCTTTTTTAAGCCAGTCTTTTACATCGGCACGGATGAAGGCATATTTTTCAGGATCCAGCTGATTGAGTACGAAATTTTCCCTGGCCCATTGCAGGTAGGTATTGGATAGGTCTACGGTAGTTACCCCGGACGCACCCCCGGCAGCAGCATACACCGAAATGGATCCGGTATAGGCAAAAAGGTTCAGTACGTTTTTACCAGAAGCTTCACTTCGTACACGACGACGCAAGGGTCTGTGATCCAGAAAGAGACCGGTATCGAGATAGTCGTATAAATTAATGTTGAATTTCAGTCCATGTTCTTCCATGGTAATAAATTCTTTACGCTCGGCTACCTTTTCATATTGTGCCTGTTCCTTCATTCGTTCCCTGCGTTTAAAAATCAAATGGTCAGGAGGCAGTTCAAAAGCCTGTTCAAGAACCATCCGGCATTCGTTCAGCCATTCGCTGTATTCGGTACCCTGAAGAACGAAGCGGGTTTTATATTCGGCAATATGCAGAAAATCGCCATACCGGTCGATACATAATGGGAATTCAGGCATATCCCAGTCGTACACGCGGTAGCAACTCAGATAATGCTGCTTCAAAAAGGGTTTGAGTTGCTTCAGGTTTTTTCTGATCCGGTTGAAAAGCGGATGATTCATAGCGTTGCAAAGGAACATCTTTTAGGGATACAATTTTTGTCTTACCTTGACACGCTAAAGGCTGCTGCATGACCGACTATTCGAAATCGTTTGAACGCCTGGTGAAAATTATGGATGAACTCAGAGAGCAATGTCCCTG
>CAYWKR010000107.1:0-6728 GCA_964458785.1 uncultured Bifidobacterium sp.
ATCGGGGTTCAGATTTATTCTTTATTCAGGTAGTCGAGGGTTGTTTTTTCATCAACAGTTCCACGACTGATAGCGAGTATCATCTCTTTTATTTTTTCCTGTTTCTGCTGATCACCCGATTCACGGTAATGATGATACAATTTCAACATGGGTACCAGATAATTCCGGTTCACCTCGCGGATACGTTCTTCGGCCATTTCGGAATAAAACGGATGAAGAACATAATCAAGCGTGAAATGGTTCTCGAATCGGTTTCTCAGCACAGCCATATTGTCCATCGGTTCGGAACTGTAACGATAGGCCAGTCCGCACAGATAGGTTTGTTCATTTACCTGATCTAACAATCCGTTGTACTGGCTGGCAGTGAGTGCCACATACACGGGTCGCTTTTTCTTATTATGAATGAGGGCATTCATGATATCGGTTCTGAATTTCTTCTCGTCTGTGATTTCCGGGATGGCCGGAATGCCTAATTCACGGAATACCTTTTCGCGGTAGGAATCTATCTGCAACAGACTCAGATTCAGCAGATACACGTCTTTTTGAATCCCCAGCGACTGCAGGTACCAAACCGGATAGGTATCGTTATCGCCGGCACTGATGAGAATAGACTGTGGTTCAACCGACTGCAATACATTATAGTTATAGTATAACAGTCCTGTAGAAAATTTTCCGGCCCGATATTTCCTCCGGCTGTATTCATCCCGTTGTGAACTATTTCGTTCAATCTCACCGATATTGATCATATAGTCGATGTGTTCAGTCCGGTCGGGGTTTATTTCAATGGCTTTCTGTAAATAATGATAATTGCTCATATCATTCCCGCCCACCTGCCAACTACAGAAATTAAACTCATAGGATTCGGGTATTTCCTTTCCCATGCGCGAAACCAGTTCTTTCATAAACGCATCTTTTTGTGCCTGAGTACGGGTGTCCAACTCATCATGCGCACACAGAATGCGGTTGGCGGCAAAGTAGTTTTGCCAGGCTACCACATCTTTAGGATTTTCAGTTATCCGTTTTTCCCAGAGCTTCGATTGGGTTTTATACCAGCCTGTTTCTTTTGGATGGGAAGCAAAGGATGGAATTGTTTCGGGGTTTTGAGCCAGACCGGCGAGTACTGTCCAGAACAGCAGACCTGTCAATAAAAGAGATTTCATACTTTTTTTTATAACTATACACCGCAACCAAAGAAAGGTTCAGAAATACAGTATATTTTTTTAGTAATCGACTTCCATTCGCCGGTAGGCTTTCAGAAAAAGAGCCCCCAGATTTTTATAGGGAGGAACATAGTCGTCGAATCGTTCCTTCATATCACCGGAAGCAAATTGTTTCGACAACTGAGCCCATAGTTCCACCCAATCGATATCACGGCCTTCCACTAATCGCTGATTAAACAGCTTGATGATACGGCTGTTGATATTTCCGGTACCGATTTGTTTGGTGGAAACAATTTGTGCATCTTCTGAAGCACTTAATACCGAACTTAAATTCTGATAAGCCCCGCAGGCACCTAAAATCACAACTTTGTGCCGGTAATTCAGGTGTTCGAGTGTACCCGACAAATGATAACTATGTCCGCGGTGAATCATCACGGTAGGTCGTATATCATTCGAATCGAGATATTCCTGTAAAGCATTTTGCGCCAGTTCGTCTTCCGGTTCATCGAGGGGTTTATTGGCATAAATCACTACCGGTTTTCCTTTGGTAGAAGAAATCACTACCCATTTTTCCTCCCGTTGAATTTTCCATTCGGAAGGAGGAAAACTATTGAGATAGGAATTGAAAACTCCTTTCCCGTCTTCGTCGCCATAGAACATCACCTGTTGTATAACCACCCCGCTGTCGTTACCAAGCTGGCTGATGGGCATCACTGAAATGGGCGGGATATTATAGCGTCGGGATAAGGAGTCCGGACTGGCAGTAAGCATGTGGTAAAGAATATCGTAAATTTTATACCCTCTCAGGTTCCGGTTTACACTATCGGTCAACCGACTGTTCCGGATTTCTTCGGTAATGTGCGCCATCAGACTGCTGTCGTTAATACTGGCAAATGAGTTGGCAACATCGGTAGCCCCTTCCAGATCCTGTTCGGCCGTACTGTCGAGTCCGTGCACAAACGAACGCATCAACCCGATACGCTGTTCTCCCTTCATGGTATTTAAAAACGAGCCCAGGGTGTTGTAGTTGGCACACAGGCGAATGAAGGTGCGGAATTTATACTGATTCAATTCCTGTAAAAACTGGTCACCACTTTTAGGTTTGAAGCGGTTAAGCAACCGGTTAAAGCAACCCAGGAACGAAGAGGTATACAGGTCGTCGCTACCGAAGACCATAACATAATATAATTCGGTGGCACTTAGTTTTTCTATACAACGAAATCGCACGGCATCGGAGGCTTCATGCAATTCATTCATTGAATTCACATACTGCGACACAATATGAACCATTTCCCGATGGTATGATGTTCGCATATCACCGGCAAAATGAGTTGTAGGAAGTGAAACCATTCGTTTGAAATAAGTTTCTTCCTCGTTACAAATCGAATTCAGCGTACTCATGTCCAGATGCCCCTGAATATATTCATCAATAAAAAAGATTCCTTTTAATGGTACCTGGCAACTATCGGCGATTTTAACAATGGCCTGAACATAAGGATTGGTATTTCGCCGAACGATGTCCCGTTCTACCGCGGTGGAGGTGGCATAATTCAATATCAGTTTCGGGCTCCGGGGCGCCGCTTTAGCCACAACAATATCTGCCGCTGAGGGTACTTTGATCGTCCGTAATTTCCGGACCAGCAATTCCGGATACCGGTCGCTGATTCCGGCCAGCAGCACATTCATGGCCGCCGTATCGGTATCGAAAAGCGGCGACAGCATGTACATCATTTTGCTGATATTATCCTTTACGTACAACGCCAGATTCTTATTGTGTATGCCCCGTATAACCTGATAGCTTTGTTCAAAAAGGGTAACGTAATAGGGAATATCGCAATAGCCATCGTTCATGTCGGTATTGAAAATCTTCAGGTTTTCAATTACGCGACCGAGTAGCTTACGTTTCACCATATCGTCGGTTTCGTTGTTTTCGATATAGGCTACGGTGCGGTTTACTTTTTGAAAGAGTGCCTTGGTAATGGCATCCGACTTTATAACATCCCCGTCAATGTCGAGCCGTTTATCAATGACCCCATCAGACACATCCGCCTTTTTTTGTTCACGGCCAATCATCAATAATAACTGATTCCGGCCTGCGGTAATGGCGGCTTTATTCTTAATACTGTCGAGCAGAATTTCTTTCGGAATGTTCTGAGCGAAGGCTGGCCGGCAGATCAGTATCAACAACAACATCGGGAAACATCGCAGCAAAGGGTTCATTTCGGAATATAGCAGTAAATGTACTGGGAATTTGTACAAAAGCAGTTGGATTAGCAAAGGAACAAAGCCGGCTTCAAAGTTTTTGCAGCAGTATTTTCTATTCTAAATACTTTTAACTTAATTTGTTCCCAAATCGTTTTTCATGAAGAGGTCTCTTTGTTTGTTTCTGGTGGTGGTACTCGGAATGACGTTCCAAAGCCGGGCGCAGTTTTTTTCCATTCC
The DNA here is from genome assembly GCA_964458785.1 of uncultured Bifidobacterium sp. Lineage (GTDB taxonomy): Bacteria > Bacteroidota > Bacteroidia > Chitinophagales > Chitinophagaceae > OLB11. Next base: position 3,603 of record CAYWKR010000107.1, read on the forward strand.
GAAATGGGATTATAACTGGGATCAGAAAGCCCATGAAAAGGGACAATTGCATTTTTCCTATGGATATGGGGTCCCTCGTCTGGATCGTAAATTGTTCGATTACCAGAAAGATTCGGCTAATTTCCGTGTGGTGGGTGTAGGGCCTTTTATCTGGAAGGCTGAACTGGGACTGAGCCGCAAACTGAGTGTTATGCTTTCGGCCGGATATATATTGTATAAAGCCGACTGGACCCGGATGCGCTATGATGCATTTAAAGGAATGGATTTACCCTATAAGTACGGAACCAAACTGCACGACTTCTCGGCTAATCTGCGTTTCAATTACCATCTCTTCGTAAATAAGGAATGGGATATTTATCTGGGAGGTGGTGCCGGGTACAATTATTTCATGAATCAGGATTTTACTACCTATCTGCCGGATGATACCTTATTCAAATCCCAATTCAAACTGCCTTACCCGGTTTCTGCCGAAGTGAGTTTCGGAATCCGCTATTATTTCCTCACACGTACAGCAATTTATTTTGAAGCAGGTTATGGGAAATCGCTGGCACAAGCCGGTTTTGTTTTCAAATTCCGTCATAGGAAAAGAGGTTAGTTGAATTATATTTGCAAAAAAGTGAACGATGAAAGGAATGTTGCTCTCGATATACGATGCCGGTAATGTAGTAGGTTATTATGGGTGTTGGTTGTATGTACTCATCATGGCCGTTGCCTGTGTATATGTGATGAGGAAATATCTCAAAGGCTAATCAGCCGGCAGGAGGCTTGCCTGCATTAATGTTATGCCCGACTCTATTGCTGATATCCGACAGGAATATCTTCTGGCTTCGCTCCATCGCAGCGATTTACATCAGGATCCGCTGACTCAGTTTATACATTGGTTCGCGGATGCACAACGGGCCGAAATTCCCGATGTGAATGCTATGACGCTTTCTACCTGCGACCACCATTACCGGTCGCATTCCCGCATCGTATTGCTGAAGGGAGTGGAAGAAGGAAAGTTTATTTTTTTTACAAATTATCAAAGTGCCAAGGGGCGTGAACTGGACCAGGTACCTCAGGCTAGTCTGGTTTTTTATTTCAAGGAATTACAACGACAAATCCGGGTGGAAGGCAGTGTCGGTAAACTATCCGCAGAGCAATCAGAAGCCTATTTCGCTAGTCGGCCCCGCGAAAGTCAGTTGGGGGCCTGGGCATCCATTCAAAGTGAACCATTGGATCACCGGAGTACACTGGAAAATCGATACCGCGAACTGGAAGCCAGCTATCAGGGGCGTTCGGTGCCTAAACCACCCCATTGGGGAGGCTATGCCCTGGATCCAGATTACATGGAATTCTGGCAGGGACGTATGAGTCGCTTACATGATCGTTTTGCTTATAGAAAAGAAGCCGGCCACTGGAAACTGGATCGACTGAATCCCTGATGGGGTGTGGAGCGTGTTCCTAAAGAAGAAACAGTTTAAGCTACCCGTTGCAGGGTTTCGAGCAGGAATTTCCAGAATTTTTGTACGGAAGAAATTTGCACCCGTTCATCCGGTGAATGAGCGCCTAATATGGTAGGTCCGAATGAAATCATTTCCATACCCGGATAATTTCGTCCCAGAATACCACATTCGAGACCGGCATGGCAGGCCAGTACATGTGCTTCATCGCCAAACAATTCCAGATGAAGATTTTTCATCAGTTGCACTATACCCGCATCGGGTTCCGGTTTCCAACCCGGATACGAACCGGCAGTGGTAACAGTGGCTCCGCTTAAACGTAAACAGGCCTGTATGGCTTGGGCCAGATCCAGTTTTTCGCTTTCTACCGAGCTGCGGGTAAGACATTGAATACTCAAACGACCACCTTGCTGCAATTGCACTCTGGCCAGATTATTTGAAGTTTGCACCAGACCTTCGATTTCGGGACTCATACGGTAAATGCCGTTCGGACAGGCATAAATTACGGCCATCAGCGTGGTAGCTGCTTCTTTCGTCAGTACGATTTCCGGTCGGATTGTTTCTGACCATGACATGCTAAAGTGGGGATCTGTACTGGCATATTCAGCACGAATTTCATGTTCCAGGGCAACAACTTTTTGTTGAATACCGGCTGCCTGATGCTGATCGGTAACCAGGGTGGCTACCGATTCGCGGGGAATGGCATTTCGTAAACTTCCCCCTTCTATAGTTGCTATTTCAATGGCAAATTCCTGATGGAGTGCCCATAACATACGATTCATGATTTTATTGGCATTGCCACGGCCCAAGTGAATTTCGGTACCGGAATGGCCACCGGTTAATCCTTTCACCTGCAAGCTGTATGCCTGTTGGCCGATACTTTTCGTAGTCGCCAATTCGGCAGTAGCCGTTACATCAATACCACCTGCACAGCCAATGGTCAGTTCATGGTCTTCTTCCGTATCGAGATTCAAGAGGGTTTTTGCCTGCAGTAATCCACCTTCTAAGGCAAAGGCTCCTGTCATTCCGGTTTCTTCATCAATGGTAAAAAGGGCTTCAAGAGCCGGATGCGGTATATCTGAGGAAGATAATAATGCCATGATAGCCGCTACGCCAATACCATTATCGGCTCCCAGGGTGGTGCCTTTTGCTTTAACCCAATCCCCGTCAACATACATTTCAATGCCCTGGGTGTCGAAATTGAAATCGGTAGCTGCATTTTTCTGATGCACCATATCGAGATGGCTTTGCAAGGCTACTACAGGTCGCGATTCGAGTCCCGGGGTGGCTGGTTTGCGAATAATAATATTTCCAACCGCATCGGTATGATGTTCGAGTTGCAGTTGCCTGGCAAAAGCCTGAATAAAAGCAATCACCTTTTCTTCTTTTTTAGAAGCACGGGGTACCTGATTCAGGTCGGCAAAATGATTCCACAAACTACGGGGTTCCAATTCACGGATAGCAGATGACATAGTACATAATTGAGGAACCAAAAGTAAACATTCGATTCTGTTTTTCTGAACCGATAATCACAATACCTTCAAAGGCTTTTCCCCGAGAAAGAAAGGGAATCCGTCTTATCATTGCAGGGTGAAGTATTTCCCGCTCCCGGTTTTTATACTGTTATGGACTTCCTGTGCCAACATAGTACATAATTGAGGAACCAAAAGTAAACATTCGATTC
>CAYWKR010000108.1:0-6657 GCA_964458785.1 uncultured Bifidobacterium sp.
TTATTGATGATGTTTCCTTCGATGAATTCCCTGCGGTATGTACCGGAACTCCTAATGTGGGAACTATTGTTAGCTCAAATCCGGTCATCTGTGGCGGTTCAGGCTCTTCGGTTCTTTCTCTGAGTGCCCCTGTTACCGGATTATCCGGCATCAGTTATATTTGGGAAACCGCAACTTCTTCGGCTGGTCCATGGACTCCGGCCGGAACTACCCTGACGCTCAACACAGGCACACTCACCACCACTACCTGGTACCGTTGCACTGTCAATTGTTCATTTTCCGGAATGAGTTATGTAACCCCAATCGACAGTGTGATCGTTTCAACCAGTACCCCACCTGTAGTACTGATTACCCCTTCCAGTGCAGTGTATTGTGCCGGTACATCCGGAGTGCAGCTCATTGCCTCCGGAGCCAGTACCTATAGCTGGTCGCCCGCCACAGGTTTAAACATTTCAACTGGTGATACCGTATATGCTTCACCTGCTGCCAATACGCAGTTTATTGTAACAGGTACCGATATCAACGGATGCAGTGATACCGCAGCCGTGAATGTTACCTTTAATGCCGGACCCACCGTTGCCATCACCGCCAATCCTTCTGATACCGTTTGTGCCGGAACCCAGGTTATTCTGACATCTACCCCAACCGGTGGAGCAGGAAATACCTATTTATGGAGCGATGGAGCCATTACCCGCCGCGATACCATTATTCTGAATACCACCACCAGCTATTCTGTGGTGGTGACTAATGCGGCCGGTTGCAGCAATTCAGATTCTACTACCATCGTAGCTCTTCCTCCTACCCAAGCCATCTTTGGCTATACGGCCACAGGAAATACCATTCAATTCAGCGACAATTCGGTTTCGGCCGCAGGATGGATATGGTCGTTTGGTGACGGAAACGGAAGTACGAATCAAAATCCCCTGTACACCTATTCGGCTCCGGGTACCTATACTGTAACCCTGATTGTGAGCGGGAATGGATGTAACGATGATACCACCACTATGGTAATCGTTATCGGGCCTTCTGGTCTTTCCAGTCCTTCCAACACGAACTTCAGTTGTTATCCGAACCCGGTACAACAGGAAGTCGTTCTTCAGGGCGATAGAATGCTGGGTGTTGAAATCCTCGACGTTACCGGAAAACGCTATATTGAAACTTCCCTGGATCAGCCTCAGCAAGTGCTGCACCTGCCGGTAGCTTCGCTGCGCAGCGGAATGTACTTTGCACAAATTCAAACCCTTACCGGCAAACACCTGATCCGGTTTATTAAAGAGTAATTGAACACCTGATAAATGCAGCCTCCGTATAGATCCGGGGGCTGTTTTTTTTATATTCTGAAGCCATTCTATTTCTCATGTTTTTACCCGAAATTTGCCCGCATTAAAAATTAATTTGCCTCTACAATGATCGATATCAAGGTGCCCCCGGTTGGCGAAAGTATAAATGAAGTGAGTCTGGTGAAGTGGACCAAAGCAGATGGTGTCTGGGTAAACCGGGATGAAGTGCTTTGCGAACTGGAAAGTGAAAAGGCCACCTTTGAACTCAATGCCGAGAAAGCAGGTATTCTGTATCATAAAGCCAAGGAAGGAGACACCTTACATATTGGCGACCTCGCCTGCAGTATTGATGAAACCGCTGAAGCACCGGCTCAGGCCGAAAAAAGTGAACCCACCGTGACACCACCTCCTGCCCAGCCCTCCTTGTTTCAGGCAGCACCGGCTTCGGCTGCAACTGATTTAAAAACCACCCCGCTGGCTGCCCAATTATTGCAGGAAAAACAGGTGGATCCGGCAGCGGTGAAAGGCAGTGGTCCAAATGGAAAAATTACCCGTTCAGATGTGTTACAGGCTTTATCCACTCCGGGAATTCCTGAAGGGGTGAAAGTCAATAACCGGGACGATCGCCGGGAAAAAATGAGTAACCTCCGCCGGACTATCAGCCGGCGTTTGGTGGAAGCCAAAAACAGTACCGCCATGCTCACTACCTTCAATGAGGTGGATATGAGTGCTATCATGGAATTACGCAGTCAATACAAAGATGTATTCAAACAAACCCATGGGGTGAATCTGGGGTTCATGAGTTTTTTCACCAAAGCCTGTTGTATAGCGCTTCTCGAATGGAAGGCAGTGAATGCCTATATCGACGGAGATGAAATTATTTATCACGATTATTGCGACATTTCCATTGCCGTAAGTGCACCCAAAGGATTAGTGGTGCCTGTTATTCGAAATGCCGAAAGTATGGGTATGCCCGAAATTGAAAAGGCTGTACTGGATCTTGCTACCAAAGCCAGGGATAATAAATTAAGTATTGAAGAAATGACCGGAGGAACCTTCACTATTACCAATGGAGGGGTTTTCGGAAGTTTACTTTCCACACCTATTATCAATATTCCTCAATCGGCCATTCTGGGTATGCATAAAATTCAGGACCGCCCTGTGGTGGTGAATGGACAAGTGGTGGTTCGTCCGATGATGTATGTTGCACTCAGTTACGATCACCGTATAATCGATGGCAGAGAAAGCGTTGGATTTCTGGTTCGTGTAAAAGAATTACTCGAAAACCCGCTGAGGTTATTAGCAGCAAAAGACCCGGCCGCTTTATTGCTGGAACTGTAATATGTATGCCCTCCGTTATCTTGAAACGGCATCTCAACTGTTCCGGCAGTATGAAGCCCGATTACCACTTGCGGAATTCCTGAAACTTTATTTTAAACAACATCGTAAACACGGTTCACGCGACCGCCGTTTTATTGTTGAACTTTTATACGGCGCATACCGACTGGGGCCGCAATCGGAAGAAATTTCTCTTCACGACCGGATGGTAGCCGGTGCCTTTCTCTCGAATCGCCTGCCCGATGATTTTTTCTTCTCACTTAAACCGGAATGGCTCCCCATGAAATCCGGGAGCACAGAGGAACGTATGCACTGGTTTGAACAACATACTCCCATCCGGTTCATTCATCGCTTTCCATTAACAGAAGGCCTGTCGGAGCATGCATACCGGCAACACCTTTTTTCAAAACCGGGTTTATTTATTCGTGTCCGGAAAAACAGAAAAGAAATTGAAGCACGATTACAACAGCAAGGAATTTCGTTTCATGAAATCGGTGAGCATGGATTACAATTTGAACATGGCACCCGCTTACAGGACATCCTTCCAGCCTCTGATTATGTGGTGCAGGATTGGGCGTCGCAACAATGTGGTTTCTATTTACAGGGAAAGGAGGGGGAATCCTGGTGGGATTGCTGTGCAGGCAGTGGAGGAAAATCCATTTTACTTCTCGACCAGTCGCCCCCTGTTCAGTTACTGGTAAGTGATAAGCGAAAAGGTATTATCAACAACCTGCACCTTCGTATGAAGCAATACGGCTATACTGGGAATTATCGCAGTGAAATCATCGATCTGGAAGACCCGGATGCTGTATTGCCGGAAGAAAAATTTGATGTCATTCTGGCCGATGTTCCTTGTTCAGGATCAGGAACCTGGGCACGCTCGCCTGAACAATACTACTTCGCTACTATGGATATGTTTTATGCATATCAGAAGATGCAATGGACTATTCTGCAACGGGTATTCCCCAAACTAAAACCGGGTGGTCGTTTACTTTATATCACCTGCAGTGTGTGCCGCATCGAGAATGAAGAAATGGTAGCCAAAGCTGAAACACATTTCAATGTAAAAAGCAGTACAAGTACGTTACTGAATGCTTTTCCGCAAGGGGGTGATGCTTTATTTGTACATGAATTTCTGATGTCCTGATAGCCCTCAACCCGGTATATCAAACTGTATGAGTTTCTGCACCCGTTTGCCATTCTGTTTACCAATAATCCGCCATTGCCCCGATACCATTAATAATTTACAGGGAACATCGGTATACGAATTTGTTTGTTTCAATAACGACGACCATCGTTGAATATCCTCCCGGCTCTTCTTACGTTTTCTGAGTTCACGGTCAACCGCGTTACTGATTTTCTGATGATCAACAGGAAAAAACTGCAGACTATTATTTCCCAGTGAAATGAACTGATTGTTTTTACCGGGCAGCGTATGCCAGGCACTGATAAATTTTCCCAGATCATTTAAACCATAGGCCTCGGCACCCTGTTCGGCATACAAGCGGGTGAAGGTTCGCTGTTCCACCTTCACTTCGTCTAATCCTTTCACCTGAAGCGCCATTTCAAACATATTGCCAGCATCCCATACATAGGCTACGCTGTTGGATTGTCGCTCATCCTGTGAACTTTGAATAGCATGTGCACTTAATCCCTGAAACACTACTTCACATTCTGCAAAGCTGATTTGAAATCCTTTTAATGGAATGCTGGTGTTTTTTTCTTCCAGTTTTTTCACCGATTGCGCACTGTCGATTTGTGTCATCATATTGGTGATCTGGCCTTCAGTTGATTTTTTGTTGGCAGGAGAAATATCGTTGGTTTCGTTGGCCAGGTATTGAGGATTGCTTTCCGTTACAATAGTACTTGAATCGCCCAGTACGATAGGGGTTGCAGGCCCTTTCTCTTCATTACAGGAAAGGCCCAATAAAATGGCTATGGCCAAAAGGAATTGCTTCATCACAAGGCTAAAAGTAATACATCCAGCGCATTCTGGTAGTAGCGTATTGCCAAATAATCGGTAGTTTAGCTCAAATTCAAACCATGAGAATTGTAATCATCAATGGACCTAATTTAAACCTGGTAGGGAAACGGGAACCTGAAATGTATGGCAGTCAATCGATGGACGACTATATTGAATCGCTTATTCAACGATATGCCAATCAGGAAGTGAGTTATTTTCAAAGTAATGTGGAAGGCGAACTTGTGAATCTGATTCAACAGCATGGCTTCCAGTCCGATGGACTTATCATCAATGCCGGGGCCTATGCTCATACCTCCATAGCCATTGCAGATGCCGTAAAAGCGGTACCGGCCAAAGTAATTGAAGTACATATTTCCAATGTGTTCGCCCGGGAGGCGTATCGTCACCATTCCTACCTGAGTGCGGTATGCGATGGTTTTATCGCCGGATTGGGTTTATTTGGATACGATCTGGCTATTCAAAGTGTAATAAAGAAACTTAATCTACCAAAATAAGATCTTCTGTTTCTACGGTATCGCTAATATGCCCGGCTTCATCCTTCATGAAGATACTCCAGTGCAATGTGTCGCTGTGCAAATGAGCTGTATCGGGTCTTAGCAGCAACCAGGCCGCCAGATAAATTACTTCGATGCTTCCCTTTATACCGGCTCCGGGTGAATAATCGCCCGGGATTTCAGGAATTCTCATCTTAATCCATTGATTGGTACTGTCGCGACTGTCGTGGAAGTATAAATTATCTGTATTAAAACCAATATCCCCATCGCCATCTACAATACCGAGTGAAACCAGGGTATACCCGTTTGAAGAACCGGCCTTCAGTATTTTTGGCTGAAGCGAATTGTACGTTAATTTTGGTTCCGGTGGATACGCACTCTTTTGTTTGCACGAAAAAAAGATCAAACAAAAACCGATGCATGAAACCCATTTCATAAATCAAATGTACGGTTCAGAAGGCAGGAATTACGAGTTGGAAGAGAAGATATTCCACATGAACGAGGAAGAATTCGAAAGTGTAGCATTGACTGTCTTCAGGGAACAAAGCCAGCAGGTGAAGTGTTATGCCGAATTTATTCAGGCTATTGGCTGCGATCCATATAAGGTGCAACAAATTGAATCGATTCCATTTCTTCCGGTCTCGGTTTTTAAAACACATTCTGTGATCGGTCAAAGAATGTCGGCTGAAGTTGTTTTTGAAAGCAGCGGAACCACAAAACAAATCCCTTCCCGTCATCTGGTAGCCAGTACCAACTTATATCAACGTTCTTTTTTAACAGCCTTTCAGCAACAGTATGGCGCCCCCTCTTCCTATCTGATTCTTGCCTTACTGCCATCGTACCTCGAACGGGGACATTCATCGCTGGTGTATATGATGCAGGAGCTGATTCAATTATCGGGTCATCCGAAAAGTGGATTTTTTTTGAACGAATACGAAAAACTGGCCCAAATACTGAAGACATACACCGGAACAAATCAAAAAGTTTTGCTGATCGGGGTAACCTATGCCTTGCTGGATTTTGCCCGTCTTTTTCCACAGCCCTTACAACAGGTCATCGTGATGGAAACCGGGGGTATGAAAGGACGGCAGCAGGAACTAACCCGGTTCGAGGTGCACCAACAACTGAAAAGCGCATTTCAGGTTACGCATATCGCTTCGGAATATGGCATGACCGAATTACTCAGTCAGGCCTATGCCCCTGAAGAAGGATGGTATCGTTCGCCGCACTGGATGAAAATGCTGGTGCGTGATGAATATGATCCTTTTTTCATTCAAAGGCAGGGAAAAGGCTTACTCAACATTATTGATCTGGCCAATTTGTATTCCTGTTCCTTCCTTGCTGTAGACGATTACGGACTGGTAATGAACAACGGGCGGTTTCAGGTGATGGGTCGCTCTGACCGTTCAGAATTACGGGGTTGCAGTTTGATGTATATCTGAGTTGTACCTTAGTACCCATGATTAAAAAATCTGTTCTCTGTATTCTTCTTTTTCTCGGGGTTTTATCTGTGCAGGCCATAGATAAAGTCAGGGTAGAAAAATGTCCCTGGCTGAAAAAT
>CAYWKR010000109.1:0-6612 GCA_964458785.1 uncultured Bifidobacterium sp.
TGCTATGATTGGGGCTGTGGTACTGGGTAAACGCGATAAGGATTTGAAAACCATTTCCTGATTACCATTCCTTTTCATAGCCCAGATTCCGCATAATGATTTCCAGATCGCGGTTTTCTTCCGGGTCATAGTCTTCATTCAGATTAATTCCATTCAGTCGCGCTACCGATTGGTAATACGCAGCCGATAGGGGATTTTTTAATTCCCGTACAATATGATAGCAGTTCTGATCCAGTTGCCGGTTAATCAGTTTTACCAGCAATCGGCCCTGCGTTATATTCAACCGACGGATCTGGTCGTCGAAATGTTCCCGAATTTCAGATTCCCGGGAACGGATATAGGTTTTACGGTTTCGGTGCGACAGGTGTTGACTATGGTCATCAATATCACGAAACAAGGCAACGGCTGTATCAACCAACGGTAATATCATCTTCACATAATGTTTCATCTGGTTGTAGTGATACCGGGCGGTGTCGTTGGTAAAGAGGCGGGTACTGACTACCACCGCTTCATTCAATTGAATACCATCGCCTACACTGTCTTTTCCCTGCAATGGAAAAAGTTGTTGCGCATAGGAAGATGAAATTCCGCTGTTGAGAAAAAGGCTGATGAGTAAAACCGGGAACAATCGCATACGAGGGTAAAATTAGTAAGCGGAAGGCAGCGAACCGTTAATAAAAACTTAGTATTGCAACTTTCCGTTCTATGACCCTCAATAGCGCGCTTCATTACGTGGATCTGAAACCCGGTCTCCGGATGGCCTTTACCGACAGTGGGGGTGCAGAGAAGCCGTGTATACTGATGATTCACGGACTGGCTAACTATCATGGAGTATGGAAGTGGACCATTCCTGACCTGCAGTTGAAGTACCGGTGTATCGCCATCGACCTGCCGGGGAGCGGGTATTCTTCGCGCGGCGAGTATCCTTATGGCTTATCCTTTTATGTATTTGTACTGTTGGAGTTTATTAAGGAACTGAAGCTGGATAAGGTATACCTGATGGGCCATTCCATGGGTGGACAAATCGCCCTTCAAACAGCCATACATCATCCTGAGGTGGTTCGCGGACTGCTGTTATTCGCTCCGGCAGGGATTGAATATTTTTCACCGGCCGAGGCTACCTTGTTCAAGAGTGCAATTGCATTAGGTAATTTTCTGGCTATGGACGAAACGCATATAGCCCAATCGATTAATGCTTCGTTTTACAGACACCCGCATATTGCCCGTCAGCTGATTTCTGAACTCAATCAATTCATCCGCGAAAACAACCGGGCCTCATATCGCAACATGCTGGAACAGAGTATTCACTCTATGCTGGATACGCCAACCGCTACCTGGCTGAAGCAAATTCATTGTCCGCTTTATGTGGTTTTTGGAGAAAAAGATCAGCTCATCCCCAATCGGTATTTTCATCCGGTTCCGGTAGCTACCCTTGTGGCCGAAGCCCTGCAGGGCATAGCAGGCAGTGTATGGCATTGTATTCCGGAAGCAGGCCACTTTGTGCAAATTGAACAGGCGGCTGTAGTCAATGCTTCCATGCTTCACTTTCTGGAGGGCCATCGCTAATCACACTTTGATTCACGAAATGTTCATAAAAAAATAAGGGCGCCCCGCTGTTTTTTTTCATTTCCAAAATATATCGTCTAATTTCGCGAACGCCCTGTATGGGCCAATTATACGCACTTCCAAATGGGATTATTCAATTTCTTCACGCAAGATATAGCCATAGACCTGGGTACGGCCAATACCCTTATCATTCACAACGATCAGGTAGTGGTCGACGAGCCCTCCATCGTGGCCATGGACCGAACCAGTAATAAAATTATTGCCGTGGGTAAACGGGCTATGATGATGGATGGAAAGGTGCATGAAAACCTGAAAACCATTCGTCCGCTGAAGGATGGTGTAATTGCCGATTTTAATGCGGCGGAAGGGATGATTCGCGAAATGATTAAACTGATCTATCCGAAGAAACCTTTATTCGCTCCCAGCTGGCGTATGGTTATCTGCATTCCTTCGTCGATTACCGAAGTAGAAAAGAGGGCTGTACGCGACAGTGCCGAACAGGCTGGTGCCAAGGAAGTATATATGATACACGAACCCATGGCAGCTGCATTGGGTATTGGTATCGATGTGGAAGAACCCTGTGGAAATATGGTGATCGATATTGGTGGAGGAACCACCGGTATTTCCATTATTTCACTTTCAGGAATTGTATGCGACGAAAGTATACGTATTGCCGGAGATGAATTTACAGCCGATATTATTGAAGCCATGCGCCGCTATCACAGTTTGCTGATTGGAGAACGTACAGCCGAACAAATTAAAATTCAGGTTGGAAGTGCTTTAAAAGAACTGGAAAATCCACCCGATGATGTAGCCGTAAATGGTCGTGATCTGGTAACCGGTATCCCGAAGCAAATCATGGTTTCGTATCAGGAAGTAGCGGATGCGCTGGATAAATCGGTTTTTAAAATTGAAGAAGCCATACTGAAGGCACTTGAAAAAACACCCCCAGAGCTGGCAGCCGATATCTTCCGTCGCGGATTGTATCTGACCGGTGGCGGGGCCCTGCTGCGTGGGCTGGATATTCGTATTTCCAGCAAAATAAAATTACCGGTTCATATTGCCGATGATCCGCTTCGTAGTGTAGTGCGTGGTACCGGTATGGCCCTGAAGCATATCCACAAGTATCCTTTCCTGATGCAATAAGATAAGAACAGAAAGGCAGCCCCCACCGTGCGCAACCTCCTTCTCCTCATAAAGCAATTCCACAACTTTTTTATCTTCCTTTTACTGGAACTGTTTTGTCTTATCATTGTTTTTCGGAATAACGATTTTCAGCAGAGTTCGTATTTGAATTCGGCACGACAACTAAGCGGACGGTTTTATAAACAAAAGGAACGACTGATCGGATTTCTGAACCTGCGGGAAATTAATGACAGCCTGATGCACGAGAACGCGCTTTTGCGTAGTCAATTAGGAACCCGTATAGAAGCCAACCCATTACACGATACTTCGTATACCCGCACGCTGCAAAGTGATTCTGTATTGCAAACCATACATTATCATTATATCCCGGCACGTGTTCTCAGTAATACTATCGATCAGAAAATCAACTACATCACCCTGAACAAAGGAAGCTCGCAGGGCATTAAAAAAAATATGGCTGTTATCAGTCCGGATGGTATTGTAGGAAAGGTGAGTCATGTAAGTGAAAATTATTCCGTGGTACTGTCTTTTCTCTCCGATAAATTCAATGTCAGTGCCATGGTAGGCGATGGCACCATCGGTAAACTGTATTGGGATGGTGAAGATGCTTCGTATGCAGTGTTAAGTGGAATTCCGCAATCGGTAAAACTGAAACCCCGTGATTCGGTTTTTACGAGTGGATATGGAAATTTTCCTGAAAAACTGTTAGTAGGAAAAACGGCAGCGGTATTAAATGGTACCAGTTATAAAGTATACCTCAGTACCAATTTCAGGAAGTTGCATTTTGTATATGTGATTTCTGATGAAGTAAATATGGAACGAAAAAAATTAGAGGAATCAATCTCCGAAACGCCATGAACCCCATATTGCGCACCTTCCTGAATTTTATTCTGATCATGACCGTTCAGCTTTTTTTGCTGAACGATATTGTCATTAAATCCATGGTCCGTATCATGGGTATGCCGGCTTTTATTCCCATGTTGTATCCGCTTGTTTTATTATTACTACCGGTGAGTATTCCATCCTGGTTGGCTATGGCCATTGGTATGGCTACCGGACTGCTCATGGATTCGTTTAGTAACACACCGGGAATGCATGCAGCTGCCTGTGTATTACTGGCCTTCATGCGGCCCTATATACTTCGTTTATTTTTTCAGCAGAATGCGAAGGAATTGGGCGACACGGTGCCTTCTGTTTTCCGTATGGGATTTATCCCTTTTGCCTTGTATGCAACCATGTGCATTCTCCTGCATCATTTCTTCTTCTATCTGATTCAGTTCTGGAGTGTTCACCAGATTCTTCTTATTCTGGTTAAAACACTGCTGTCCGGGGTATTAAGTTTGTTGTTGATTCTGATCGCCCAGATGCTTTTTGCCAGAAAGGAAATACGAAGGGTATGATACTCGAATCTGTTTTTACAGCATTGACCGAACAAAAAGGATGGGGTGTTTTTACAAAGGAAGCGATACCGGCCGATACGCTGATTGAAGTATCTCCTGTAGTGGTGATGTCGGCAAAGGAAAAAGTATTGCTGGATCAAACCCGGCTTCATGATTATATCTTTCACTGGCAGGATGAGGAATGTTGCATGGCGACCGGACTGGTACCTGTCTATAATCACAGTCCGCTTTCAAATTGCGAGTATTTTCAGGATTATGAAAATGGAACTATTTCAATACGAAGTGTTCGCGAAATAGCTCCCGGGGAAGAGTTGTGTATCAACTATAATGGTGATTTTAACAACAGCGATCCCGTCTGGTTCGAACTCAGCGATTAAGTAAGCGGTACGTTGGGCTCGGCAAAGTACATATCAATTTCTCCTTTATTCTTAGCCTGAATTTTACCACGGTACTGACATTGAAACTGCTCTTTCACCAGTTCGAATGTTTTACCACTGATATTAATTTTTCCTGCTTCTGAATGTTGCTCCATTCTTGCCGCGGTATTTACCGTATCGCCCCAGATATCGTAGGCAAATTTCCGAACCCCTACAATACCGGCTACCACGGGTCCGGAGTGAATACCAATGCGAATCTGAAAAGGACTCTTTGTGTGAAGCAACCATGCCCTGATTTCGATGGCCGCCTGTAATGCTTTAATGGCATGGCGATCGTCAGATACCGGTAATCCTGAAACTGCCAGATAGGCATCGCCAATGGTTTTTATTTTTTCCAGACCATATCGTCCGATAATTTCATCGAAGGCTTTGAAACATTCATGAATTTCTGCTACCAGTTCACCCGGACTCATTCGTTCACTAATTCCGGTAAAATTCACAAAGTCGGTAAATAATACCGACACGCTATTGTAATGGCGGGCAACTGCACTTCCTGTTTCCTTTAATTCCTCGGCTACTTCAGCCGGAAGAATATTCAGGAGCAGATTATCACTACGTTCCTTTTCAATTTCTACCTTCCGCTTTTCGATCCGTAAACGGTTTCGTTGCCGCATGGCCACCACCAGAAAAATCATCACCAGCACCAGACCAATCAGTGAAATATTACGTATCGTTTCCTGTCGTTTCATTTCCGAACGGGCCAGCAGATCTTTCTTTTCCTGTACAGCTTTTTCCACGGCTTCTTTCTGATCGAAACGGAACTGCATTTGTGCTTCCACCAGCTTGCGGTTATCACGAATAGCAATACTGCTGTCGTGATAGGTTAAATACCACTGATGGTAGCGGTAGGCCGATTCCCAGCGCCCCCGTGAACTATCCAGTTGGGCAAGCGATTCATATACATCGGCCAGTTCTTTTACCATCTGAGCCGATTGATAGGTATCCAGTGCAAAGAGAAATTCCTTTTCAGCCTTCAGATAGTCCTTCTTCTTCAGCCATACCTTACCAAGACCTAAATGATTACGGGCCAGTATGGTAACACGCCCCGAATCGGTAAATGATCTGGCTTCATTGAAGTAAGCCAAGGCACTGTCGTACTGCTTTAACTGATAAAAAGTATAAGCCATATCGGTTAAGGCAATGGCTATTCCATTCCGGTTGCCCAGTTTTCGTTTCAGATGTAAACAGGCACCAATATGGGTAAGTGCCTCCTGGTATTGCTGATTCTGATAAGCCAGTTGTCCAAGATTACCCAATATATATGAAAGCCCTACGGTATCGTGTAGCTCTTCGTACATCGGTTGGGCGGTATGGAAGTAACGAATGGCTTCAGTATAATTCTGTTGTTCTGAAAAAATGGCACCAATACATTGGTAATTAAAGGCCATTTCTTTCCGGTTCATAATCCGGCGATTCAACTCCAGGCTTCTGAAATACAATTTCAGGGCAGCAGGATAATTGCCTTTGATTTGCTCAATAATACCCAGCTGACAGATAGCTCTGGCTTCTCCGGCAGTATAGCGAATGGCTCTGGCGAGTGAATCGGCCATTCTGGTTTTTGCTTCAGCTTCTGCTGTCTTACTCAACAGGGTTAATTCCCAACTCAACGCATTCAGTCGCTGAATATAGGTGCTATCATACGGCTCCTTTAAGAGGGCCTGAAGCGAATCGGCCCTGCGGCTCTGAGCATATCCATGGGTACATACCAAAAATACTCCGATCAGGAGATACCTGTAAAGTAGTAAAGGAAGCCGTTTCCCTGATAAACACATATTGCTGACAACGTATAAAGATAATCCCGGGTGCGGGCTATGCAAATAGTGCGATGAATATCAGGAATAGAAGAGCCGGTGAACAAACTGATCTTCGAATTCGTTTTCAAAACCCTGATAATGAAAAATATTTTTACGGGTATTGTAACTGTACTTTTCCGAAAGTTCTCTGAAATGAGCAGCCACATACGCTATTCCCTCCAGAATACGGTCTACTTCTTCATCGCTGTGTGTGGGATGAATGGAAAGCCGGATCCAACCGGGACGTACAAACAATTCTCCCTGATGCAA
>CAYWKR010000110.1:0-6584 GCA_964458785.1 uncultured Bifidobacterium sp.
TGACCAATCAGGTACTGGATGATATGGAACTGGAACGGGAAAAAGGAATTACCATTAAGAGTCATGCTATTCAGATCAACCTTCCTTACAAAGGCGAAAATTATATTCTGAACCTGATTGACACCCCGGGGCATGTCGACTTCAGTTATGAAGTGAGCCGCGCCCTGGCTGCCTGCGAAGGAGCCCTGCTTCTGGTCGATGCCTCGCAGGGTATTCAGGCCCAAACCATCAGTAATTTGTATCTCGCCATTGGAAACGATCTGGAAATTATCCCTGTCATTAATAAAATCGATATGGAAGGGGCTATGATTCCGGAAGTGAAAGACCAGATTATTGAACTCATTGGTTGTAAGGAGGAAGAAATTTTATTAGCCAGCGGAAAAAGCGGTATTGGAATCGAAGAAATCTTTACGGCTATCATCGAACGTATTCCCCCTCCGAAAGGAAATCCGGGCGAACCCCTTCAGGCCCTGATCTTCGATTCGGTTTTTAACAGCTTTCGCGGTATCATTATTTATTTCCGCATCTTCAACGGAGTGATCCGGAAGGGCGACAAAGTAAAATTCTTTAATTCCGGTCAGGAATATTTTGCCGACGAAGTAGGTATTCTCAAACTGGGCATGGAAGCCCGTCCGGAAGTTAAAACCGGTGATGTGGGATACCTTATTACTGGTATTAAAAATGCGAAAGAAGTTAAAGTAGGCGACACACTCACCTTAGCGGCAAATCCCTGTTCAGAGGGGATCCGTGGCTTTGAAGATGTAAAACCCATGGTATTTGCAGGTATCTTCCCGGTAAATACCGACGAGTTTGAAGAACTGCGCGATTGTATGGAGAAATTACAGCTCAATGATGCCTCGCTCACCTTCGAACTGGAAACATCACAAGCCCTGGGTTTTGGTTTCCGTTGCGGATTCTTAGGTCTGCTCCACATGGAGATCATTCAGGAACGTCTCGAACGGGAATTCAATCAATCGGTCATTACCACCGTTCCCAACGTAAGTTTTATTGCCCATACCACCCGTAAGGAAGTGATTCAGGTAAATAATCCCAGCGAGATGCCTGATCCCAGTCGAATCGATCATATCGAAGAACCTTTTATTAAGGCACAAATCATTACCAAACCTGAATATATCGGGAACATCATGAATCTTTGTATCGGGAAAAGAGGCATGCTGGTGAATCAGGGATACCTTTCGCCAAGCCGGGTGGAACTGATGTTTGAAATGCCATTAACCGAAATTGTGTTCGACTTCTATGATAAACTGAAAAGTCAAACCCGTGGATATGCTTCATTCGACTATAGTCCGATTGGTTTGCGTGAAGCGGACATTGTAAAAATGGATATTCTGCTTAATGGCGATAAAGTGGATGCCCTCAGTGCCCTGATTCATCGTTCCCGTGCCCAGGATTTCGGACGCAAGCTGTGTGAAAAATTAAAGGAACTATTACCCCGTCAGCAATTTATGATTGCTATTCAGGCTGCTATCGGTGCTAAAATTATTTCACGCGAAACGCTCTCCGCCATGCGTAAAGATGTTACGGCCAAATGTTATGGGGGTGATATCAGCCGGAAGAGAAAACTATTGGAAAAACAAAAGGAAGGAAAAAAACGGATGCGGCAAATTGGTAATGTAGAAGTTCCGCAGGAAGCCTTTTTGGCTGTACTGAAACTCGACGATTGAGCGGCTTCGTGAAGAAAATGTCAAGTTATATTTATTCTTGGCAGCAAAGGCTTTATTTTCTATTTTCGCTGCACAATTAAAAAAAGAAATATGAAAAACCTGAAGAACATTGCTCTGGCATCCCTTTTAACCCTGGGTGCTTTTTCATTAACCCTGTTTACTTCCTGCGATCCCGATCCTTGTGAGGATATCGTTTGCGCCAATGGTGGTACCTGTACCGATGGTACTTGCGCCTGTCCGGCCGGTTACGAAGGAACCCTTTGCGAAACCCTTTCCCGTACTAAATTCCTGGGTGTATTTACCGGAAACGAAACCTGCACGTTGGGAACCGATACCTATTCTATCACCTGTACTGCCAATAGCGACGATACCAAATTCAATATTCAGAATCTGTACAATCAATCTTCTGTAACGGCTATCGCTTCTGCCAACGGAAATGCCTTTACCATTCCATCTCAAACCGTGATGGCAGGTACTGTGGCCGTTGGTTCAGGAACTATCAGTGGAAACACCATTACTGTTACGTATACCATCAGCGACGGTACTAACACCAATACCTGCACATTTACAGGAACCAAATAAGTACCATTCTCCGGAATGAAATGAACCACCTGGAACCGGGTGGTTTTTTTTATGCCTCATCGTCTGGAAGTTTATAATTCGGATGGGCGATGGCACCATTCAACAGTGTAGGTTGCGGCATCGGTTTCTAACTACACCTTATTGGTTCTTATTCTGTCCGGGGAATAAAAAAAAGCTGCCGGTGACCGACAGCTTTTTCCATATTCTGAAAGAACGTTTTATTTTCCTCCTCCCATTTTGGGTTTACCATTTCCGATTTTAGTTTCATCAACTTTACCCTGCTCATCTTTGGTTCCTCCCATTTTAGGTTTACCATTCCCAACGGTTCCCGGATCTTTACTTCCTCCGCCCATCATGGGTTTACCATTACCTACCGTAGGAGGTGGTGGTGGTGGCGTTTGTTTAACCGGAGCCGGCGTACTTTTTACCGGTGGTGTTTTTGTTGTCTTCGGTGCAGAAGCCGCTTTGCTGTTCTGCGCATTAAACAGGCTGTCGGCCTGCAGTTGAGCTGCCTGCATAATACGGGCATCACAATCGGCTTTCAACTGATCGGTAGCTGCTTTCACTTTGGCTTCTACCTGGGCATCAAGTTCTGTTTGCGACGGACCTTTAGGTTCGGTGGCACAGGCAGCCAGCGATAAGGCAGCCAGCGTTGCTAAAATATATTTTTGCGTGTTCATTCTGATTTCAATTTTAGGATTAATAATTATTGAGCGGCACCGGCTGCTTTTTTGGCCATCAGTAACGAATCGGCCATCGCCTTCACTTCGGTAGCCATACGGGTTTCACAATCGGTAGTGGCTTTGGCGGTGGCCTCTTCTATTTTTCCTGCGGCCAGTGAATCCACTTTGGCCTGAACGGCGGCCGGGTCCATAGTCGCTTCGCTTCCACACGATTGCAGCAGTCCGAAGCTGAGTATCAGTGCTGTACTGAAAATGAGTTTACGCATAGTTTTTATTTTGGCCAAATGTAGAAACAAAGTATCTGACACTGAAAAAATATTTCTCAATCTAACATTTGATAAACAATTTATCGCAAGGCATTTCTAATCAACCCCTTTTGTCAAATCCCTTACTTTTACCAAACCTCAAAAAAGCTTTTCCATGAAACGCCTTCTGATTCCCTTATTCCTTTTTGCCGGCCTTCAGCCTTTAGCGGCGCAGCAAAAAGCATTACCACATTGGGTTACGTATATCGACCGCACCGATATAAACTATTATACTGCACTGGCAGAATTTGATGCCTGGTGGAAAGGTAAAGCCCGTCCGGAATTGGATCGGGAAGAAGAGCACATGAGTAGGGAAGAACGCCAGGAAGCAGAACAGGCAGAACGGGCAAGAAAAAAAATGTCGACCGAAGAACGTACTTACGACGACCTGCTTCTGTATCACTATAAACGCTTTATGAACTGGAAACAGGAAGTACGCATCTTCGTTCAGGAAGACGGACATATTCTAAGTATGGATGAACGACTGGATCTCTGGAAAAAACAACAGGACGAATTAAAAAACAATAAAAAGTAATTCTATGCTTTCGTTTCGCCTCTGGGCTTTTCTAATACTCATAGTCCACAGTACCCCTTCGCTTCAGGCACAAAGTGCAAACTGGACGGCTGTGAAACCAACTGCGTTTCCTACCAATATCAGCGGACAAATTCACGGGATCAGTCGGGTCAGTCAATTGAAATTCCATCCATCCAATAGCAATAAACTCTATGCCATCAGTGCCCGGGGTGGACTCTTTATCAGCAATAACGGAGGAACAAACTGGACAGTGGCACCGGGTACCGATAATATGCCCTATGCCCGTCTTGCTTCGGTATGTGTCGACTTCAGTAACGACCAGGTCATTTATCTGGGAACCGGCGATCATAACTATTACTATTCCGGAAGTGGTGTCTGGAAATCGACCAATGGCGGAACCACTTTTACGCAACTGAGTATGGGGAACCGACTGGTAGTTGACATGATTATGGACCCGCTCGATAATCAGAAAATTGTAGCTATCACCGATGCCGGTATTTATAAAACCAGCAATGCCGGAAGTACCTGGGTATTAAAAACAGCAGCGCGCCCATTCGATGAAATAAAACAAAAAACACCTACTTCACGGGTCTTATATGCAGCTACAACCGATTCGGCTTTCTTTCGCTCTACCGACTTCGGTGAAACCTGGTCGCAAATTACTACCGGCATTGTACTACCTGCCGGTATCACCAACGGTAATGGTTGCCGGCTTGCAGTAACGCCTGCCGATACCAATGTGGTTTATTTTGCTATGGTGGCAAATGGGGGTACTATCTACAAATCAACAGATGGAGGTACTACCTTTTCAGTTCGAAAAAATGCAGCTTCTCCTTACCTGACCTATTATACCAATAGTTCGGGTTCATCCGGTCAGGGCGATTATAATTTTGGAATTGGGGTCGATCGTACCAATGCGAACATATTGTATGTGGTTGCTCACTGTGTATGGAAATCAACCGATGGCGGATCGAACTGGAGTCAGCTCACCAACTGGTGGGCCACCGTGCATACCGATATGCATCAGGTAGTTGTAAACCCGTATAATACCAATCAGTTGTGGAATGCCAATGATGGTGGTCTTTGGATCAGTACCGACGCCGGTGTCAGCTGGTCGGCCCGAAGTGATGGCTTGTATGGATACGAAATTTATCATGGCGGAACCAGTCCCACGAATCGCGACATGATGAGCATCGGTACGCAGGATAATGGTGAATTGTTTTGTAATGCCACCGGATGGGTTTGTAACCGCGGTGGCGACTGGGGCTCACCCTGTGCATTCGATTACCGCACCAATAGTTCGATGGTGTATTATTTCGAAAGTAATAAACGCCGTCTGGTTACCGGAGGCGAATCTACCTACGGACTTCCTGCCCGTGTTGTGGATCTGGATGATATCACCTTCCACCGAAGCAATCCGGATCTGGCTTTTGTTGCCGATAGTTTTATTTATCGTACCACCAATTTAACTGCCGCAACACCGGCATGGACACAGATTGCCGCCACAGGAAAAAAATTAATGGCTATCCATTCTTCCTTTGCCGACCCAAACCGGTTGTATGCCATTGCCAGCGACGGAACCTTCCTTGCCAGTACCAATGCGCTTTCGGCTTCACCCACTTTTACCAGTACCACATTGCCGAATATCAGTAGTAATGCTGCCACCATTACAAGCATAAAAAATGCACCCAATACCCTGTATGTTACCAGCAATACCCAGGTGTATAAATCGGTGAATAACGGGGCTACCTGGACAACCATCACCTATAACCTTCCGTCAGTAAATCATATCCGGATCATAGCAGATGAATATTATTCGAATAGTGAATTGGTTTTTGTGGCCAGCAATAATGCCGTGTATTACAAAGTAGGCTCCGCTTCCACATGGACCCTCTTTACTACCGGTTTGCCTTCACGTACTACGGCCATTGATCTTGGAATTTATAACGATAGTACCGCTAATACCGCCTTACGTTATTTTAGTTACGGACGCGGAGTGTGGGAAACATCGATAAGCAGTTTGCGAGCTATTGGTGCAAATTTTGCAGCCGATAATCCCAATCCCTGCGTAGGTACCACCGTTCAGTTTTCAGATCTCAGTACCGGTAATGTAACTACCCGGAACTGGTCTTTTCCCGGGGGTAATCCTTCTTCTTCCACAGCGGTAAACCCTAGCGTTACCTACCCGTCATCGGGCACCTATAATGTGAGCTTAACGGTAGGTGATGGTGTTAGTACCGACACAAAAACACAAACCAATTACATTTCAACCTTAGGTGCCTCGATACCATTTTCTGAAGGGTTTGAAGGAAGTGATTTTCCACCTGCCGGTTGGATCAATAACGATAACAGTACCCAGGGCATCAAATGGAATAAAACCACAACGGCTGGTGGATTTGGCACTTCAACTTCCAGCATACTATTTGATAATTACTCGTGGAATTACCCGGGCGAAAAAGATGAAATTCTGGTGAAGCGGCTGAATTTTGGAAGCTATGCCACCATTAAACTAAAATTTGATGTTGCCTATCAGGTGTTTTCAGGCTATTCCGATTCGCTGGCCGTATGGATCTCTACCAACTGCGGACTCAGCTTTACCAAAGTGTGGCAAAAAGGTGGAACGGTTCTTTCCACTGCCGGTTCCGGTGGAAATAATTTTGTACCCACCGCTGCTCAGTGGCGAACCGATTCAGTGGATCTGAGTGCTTATACCGGACAAAACAATGTGATAATTTCGTTCCAGAATATAAACGGTTACGGCAATAAATTATATCTCGATAATATCAATATCAGT